>QGVC01000173.1 GCA_003242645.1 Pseudomonadota bacterium | reverse complement strand
TATTCGAAAGCGTGAAGATCGAGGTTGACGGGGGCTTGCCAAATCACAGCGACTTTGGACACGCGGCCCAGATCACGAGTGGTCACGTCGACGGCACCCCGAGCGCCGTCGGCAAATGTGATTACGATCTTCGATCTCGTCCCTGCGAAGCAATCCAGCGTGAAATTCAGCTCACCCGCTTGATCGAGCTGGCGCACGAATCTCGCGCCTGCGTACTCGATAGTCACCGGCTCATTCGCGCGGCAACTCGTTGCTTTGATGTTGATGGCCATATGGGCCGCCGGCAGAGCTGCCGTTGAGATTTCGGCGGCGCCACAGTTCTTGGCTGAGGGAGGTTTGATATCGGCGGCGCTCGCAATCGAGAGCGGTGGCTGCCCAGCCATTCCAGTCGCCGGAGCATCCGGGGTGCTCGGCTGCCCGGGGCCGGCTCGCTCAGCCAAAGTGGGTGCGGGCGGTTGCGGCGAACTGGGAGCCGCTTCCCCTGCTGGCTGCTCGGATATTCCAGCCAGCAGAGATGACGAGGAGGCGACCACCAAATTGGTCTTGATTTCGGACAGGATGTCCCCCGCCACGTTCACAGCACTGATGGTGACTTCGAACCGGCCCGTCGTCTCGCGGGGAACCCGGACGCGAATGTTCGGAAGCGATACCAGCGGGACCGCCCAGGCACCCGGTCCGATCTGATGGCCTTCCGACAAGGTCGCGTTCGCTGGCAGGCCGCGCAGGCGGAGGAAGCTGTTGCGCGGCATGGCCTCCACTTGGATGGGAAGCGGGATCTCAGTTCCCGGCTCCATCACGAACACGCGGGCAACGTGGACCACAGGAGCATTCTGAGCGAGGCGCAGGACGCCATAGCTTTCCGTTTTCGAACTGCTCAATGCGAGAGACTGGTCCAGTGCCGGTTGGGGTGTACTGACCCCGGGTGCTGACGAAGGCGTGCCGGCCGATATGACCGGCAGCAGCATAACAACGGGCAAGAGGCGGCTTACCGGCCGCACGCTCATGAGCGCACGACGACCGCAGGCAAGATGGGGCTTTCTCCGCTTCCGACCCTTGAGCTTGCGGGGATGGCAATGCTCCGGCGGCATTGGCGGCCCCCTCTAAGCGCTGCCGCCCCCATCCAAGGCAAGGAATGAAGGCATTCGGGCCAACCCGGCGGAGATTTGGTGGGTGATCTGATAGTCAGATTCCAGGCGCTGAGGCGCGCGCCCGTCCAGCCAAACGCGACACAACATAATGCACCCCCTAGTCGGCGTTTCCTCAGAGCAGCTGCTTCTTTGTCAGCTGTCTCACATCGCGATCCCGAGGCGGATCGTGCCAATAACAGTGAACAGCATTTCTGCCTGTTGGTAAAGGTCTGACCTCAAACCTTCTTTCGCCTCAGGTGAGCAAAAGGCAGTAGGGGGAAATCAAATCTCCGAGGACGGTCCGAGGTGGCGCTCCGCAAGAGCAATCGGGTCACCGTGGCGACGCGACCGACCCTCGAAGTAACAGCCCTTCTCGAGCACGAGATGGCGATGATAGATGTCTCCCTCGACGGTGCAAGCCGCGCCGAGCATCAGATGAGTGGCGTAGATGGAGCCAATCACCTCGCCCAGGATTACGGCGTGCTCGGCGACGATGTCTCCTTTAATGGAACCATGTTCGGTCAGGTGGAGCTTCCGGCAGCGGACCTCGCCTTCAATCCTGCCTGACAGCTGGACCTCACCGTCGAAGACAAGCGTCCCGATCAGCCGCGCTCGCCGATCCAGAATCAACGGTCGGTCGGCTCTCTGACGCGGAGCAGCCGGCGCGACACTCATAGGCCTTCCTTTGGATTCGCTAATCGCCGCAGGGTCATGGATGACGCGTGCTCATGGCTGATGTTTGGCATGGCCCGCAGGTACCTGTTCTTGAGGCTTTGGGCAAGGCGCCGAAACGACCCGACGAAGAAGAAGCACCTTCCCGCACGGCTCCCCGCTTCGTGATGTTGGCAGCAATTCGGGTGGTGGAATGTCGGCCAGTCTTCGGACAGAATGACGAACGCTCGAAATGGGCGCCTGATGAGAATGGGCTGCGCTGACCCTAGGGAGATTGAAAGGGATGAGACGAGCTAAGCTGCTGTTGGCTGGAGCGCTGGCGCTCGGAGTTTCCGTAACCCCCCTCCAGGCAAAAACGTTCAAATACGCCTTCCAAGGCGACTTGAACGCACTCGACCCTTACACGCTCAACGAGACCTTCACGCTGGGAGCCTTGGGAAACGTGATGGAGGGGCTCACCAAGCGTGACAAGGACCTCAAGATCATCCCCGGCCTTGCCGAGCGCTGGGAGGTTCTGGAGCCGACCCGTTGGCGATTTTACCTGCGCAAAGGCGTGACCTTCCACGATGGCTCACCGTTCACGGCCGATGACGTTCTATTCTCCTTGGAGCGCCTGCGCAGCCCTGGCTCTCAGATGAAGAGCCGCGTGCCCCCCGACGCCAGAGCCGTGAAAGTAGATGACTACACGGTCGACTTCATCCTGACCACGCCGAACCCGATCCTGCACGCCGAATGGGATACTTGGTACATCTTCTCGAAAAAATGGTCCGAAGAGAACGGCGCGACGCAGGCTCAGTCGGCAACGGCAACGTCCCTCAGCCCATTCGCTCTCAAGGCCAACGGCACCGGCCCCTTCATGGTGGTGAGCCACGAGCCAGGGGTGAAGACCGTCTTCAAGCCGAACCCCAATTGGTGGGGCAAGCCTGAACACAACCTCACCGAGGTTATTTTCCAAACGATCAAATCAGACGCGACCCGGGTGGCGGCACTCCTGTCGGGTGAGGTCGATCTCATAGATCCCGTGCCGGTTCAGGATATCGAGCGAATCAAAAACAATCCGACCACAGACGTGCTGACCGGGCCGGAGCTGCGCACGATCTTCCTCAATATGGATTCCTTCCGGGACGAGCTGCTCTACTCAAACGTCAAGGGCAAGAACCCGTTCAAGGATCCGCGCGTGCGCAAGGCGTTCTATCAAGCTATCGACATCGAGGCGATCAGGACCAAGGTGATGCGGGGCATGTCGACGCCGTCAGCGCTCCTGATTTCGCCGCTCCTCTATTCGCGCGCCCACGAGTTCAAGCGGCACCCCTATGATGTCGAGGCGGCCAAGAAGCTGATGGCCGAGGCAGGCTATCCGGATGGCTTCGAGCTGACGATGGATTGCCCTAACGATCGCTACGTGAATGACGAGGCGATCTGCCAGGCTATCGTCGCCATGCTCGCCCGCATCAATGTCAAGGTGAACCTCCAGTCCCTGCCAAAGGCCAAATATTTCGAGAAGGCGGGGCCAGCCGCGAAGTACGACTCTTCGTTCAACCTCCTGGGCTGGACACCAGGCTCGTTCGACAGCTGGAACGTCATTGCCAACCTCGCCAGCTGCCGCGATGCCGACGGCAACGGCTCGCAATTCAATTATGGGGGTTACTGCAACCCGAAGGTCGATGAGCTCAACAGGCAGATCCTCGTCGAGACGGATCTCGAAAAGCGCGACGATCTCATCGCGCAGGCGTTCCGGATCATTCACGAGGAGGTTGGCCTCATTCCGCTGCACCAGCAATCGCTGGCCTGGGGCGTATCGAAGAAGATCAAGATCGTCCAAAGGGCGGATAATCAGATTCTCTTCTATTGGGCCCAAAAGGAAGATTGAGCAATCGGGCGAGGGTAGCGAGTCGGGTATGAGCTCGGTCGGGCTCTACCCATTCGCTATTCGGCCGCTTTCGTTGTATCCCTTATCTAGGACCTGAATCTGCCCCAGACCCGATGCTTGCCTACGCTATCCGGCGGTTGATCGAAGCTCTCTTCGTCTTGCTGACGGTTGCGGTGCTCGCGTTCGTGCTGTTCCGGTTCGTAGGCGATCCCGTGAACCAAATGGTGGGGCAGGACACACCGCTCGAGGACCGCATTAGATTGCGCAAAGAGCTCGGGCTGGACGATCCGATCATCGTTCAGCTCGGCCGCTTTCTAAAGGGGGCGGTCCAATTCGATTTTGGAATTTCCTATCAAGTGAAGCAGCCGGTGATCAATTTGATCGCCGAGCGGTTCCCAGCAACCATCGAGCTGGCGTTTGCCGCTGCCGCTTTTGCTGTCGTGCTCGGCATTCCGATGGGAGTTTACACGGGAATCCACCGGGATTCCTGGCTATCGAAGATTTTTCTGACGGTTTCACTCGTCGGCATATCCTTGCCGACGTTTCTCACCGGCATTCTGCTGATCTATTTATTCTCGGTGAAGCTCGGTGTTCTGCCTTCATTCGGTCGGGGTGAGGTAGTGCAGATCGGATTTTGGCGAACAGGCTTCCTTACCGTTTCCGGGCTCAAGGCCCTGATTCTGCCTGCCATCACGTTAGGCCTTTTTCAGATGACACTGGTCACGCGCCTGGTGCGATCGGAAATGCTCGAGGTCTTGCGCACGGACTACATCAAGTTCGCGCGTGCCCGTGGGCTTACGAACCGCGCCATCCATTTCGGCCATGCATTGAAAAATACGCTGGTGCCGGTCATCACCATTATCGGGCTGCAGGTGGGCTCCCTCATCGCCTTTGCCATTATTACTGAGACCGTATTCCAGTGGCCTGGCATGGGACTGCTTTTCATCCAGTCGGTGCAGAATGCCGACATTCCTGTCATGTCGGCTTATCTCATGCTGGTTGCTTTCCTGTTCGTTCTCATCAATTTCATCGTGGACATGCTTTACGTCGCAATCGATCCGCGCATTCGCATCGTGGGAGGAGCGAGCTAGAGCTATGGCCGTGGAAACGGACGGCACGAACAGGACGGAAAGCCCCGGGGAAGAGCAGGGTCTCCTTGCGCGTATTCTCGACAGCGATCTGCTCCATTCGTTCCTGCGCAACCGGTTGGTGGTGGTTGCGGCCATCGTTACGCTGGCCTTCGTCTTGGTGTCTCTGCTCGCGCCCTGGATTGCGCCGCATGATCCTTACGACGTGCGCACGCTGAACTTGCTCGACTCCCATACCCCGCCCGTTTGGGAGGAGGGCGGCGATCCCAGATTTCTGCTCGGCACGGACGACCAAGGCCGCGATATTCTCTCGACGATATTGTTTGGAGCGCGCAGCTCCATTGCCATTGGCATCTTATCTGTCCTGCTGGCGGTCGCGATCGGCGTGACGCTTGGCCTCATTGCCGGATATTTCGGCGGGCCGATCGACACCATCATCATGCGCACTGCGGATGTGCAGCTGACGTTCCCGGCCATATTGACCGCGTTGCTCATTGACGGTGTGGCGCGCGTGCTATTCGGGACTCACGGGAGCGGTGGAGGCGAGTTCTGGATTCTCGTCGTCTCAATCGGGCTGTCGTTCTGGGTGCAGTATGCGCGCACGGTGCGCGGCATCACGCTGGTCGAGCGCAACAAGGAGTACGTTCAGGCCGCAAGATTGATCGGCCTCAGCTCCTTCAACATCATGTTCAACCAGGTGCTGCCGAACGTGATGAGTCCCGTGCTGGTCATTGCGACCATCAATCTGGCGCTGGCAATCCTCACGGAGGCGACGCTGTCGTTCCTCGGTGTTGGATTACCCCCGACCGAGCCGTCGCTGGGCACATTGATCCGCATTGGCAACAACTTCCTCATGTCGGGTGAGTATTGGATCGTCATCTTCCCTGGCATTGCGCTCGCCGCACTGGTGCTGGCCGTGAACTTGCTCGGCGACTGGCTGCGTGATGCATTGAACCCCAAGCTGCGATGAGCCCGGCTGTTGTCGATGAGCACGCCCGTTCTTTCTGTTCGACACTTGCGGGTTGAATTTCCGACGCGGAAGGGCGTGCTTGTCGCCGTCGATGACGTTTCCTTCGACATCGCCGAAGGGGAGGTCCTGGGCGTGGTCGGCGAGTCAGGCGCAGGAAAGTCGATGACGGGCAGCGCGGTGATCGGCTTGATCGAGCCGCCTGGCCGGATCGCAGGAGGCGAGGTGTGGCTCAAGGGCCAGCGGATCGACAATCTACCCTACGAGGACATGCGCAGAATCCGCGGCCGCCGGATCGGCATGATCTTCCAGGACCCGCTGACGAGTTTGAACCCGCTCTACAGGATCGGAGATCAGCTTATCGAAACCATCCGCACACATTTGCCGGTCAGCGAGGGAGAAGCACGCAAACGCGCAATCAAGCTGCTGACTGACGTGGGCATTCAGGGTGCTGAGGCGCGTATCAACGCCTATCCGCACCAGTTCTCGGGAGGGATGCGTCAGCGGGTGGTCATCGCTCTGGCGCTGGCGGCGGACCCGGAGCTGATCATTGCCGACGAGCCGACAACGGCGCTCGATGTATCGATCCAGGCCCAGATCATCCAGCTCCTGAAACGGCTTTGCCGCGAGCGTGGCACCGCGGTCATGCTCATCACTCACGATATGGGCGTCATCGCCGAAACGGCGGACCGGGTCGCGGTGATGTATGCGGGCCGCCTCGTCGAGATTGGGCCAGTCCGCGATGTCGTGCACAACCCGCATCATCCTTACACCAAGGGGCTAATGGGCTCGATTCCGACGTTGGATATCGATGCACCACGCCTGAAGCAAATTCCCGGCTCAATGCCGCGGCTCAATGCCATTCCGAAGGGCTGCGCCTTCAATCCCCGCTGCCCTGAGGCGATTGCGCGCTGCCGTGAGCAGCGCCCTGAGGCCAAGGTCATCGATCGCTCAGAGGTCGCTTGTTGGGTTGCCCATCACGCCGATGCGGAGACAGATCGATGAGCGGGCCCCGTCGCGAGCCACCGCTCGTTGAAGTTCGCGGGTTGTCGCGCACGTTCGATGTCTCGAAGCCGTGGCTCAATCGCATTATCGAGCGCGAGCCGCGCAGAGTGCTGAAGGCCGTCCAGGATGTTTCCTTCACCATCGGTCGGCGCGAGACATTCGCGCTCGTCGGAGAGTCGGGTTCCGGGAAGTCGACCGTGGCGAAAATGGTCGTGGGGCTTCTGAAGCCGACGGCGGGCAGCGTCACCATTGATGGCATCGACATGTGGAAGGGATCAAAAGCCGGTGACTTGGTGGCGCTGCGCCGCCGCATCCAGATGATCTTTCAGGATCCTTATGCGAGCCTGAATCCCCGTTGGCGCGTGGGGCGCATCATCGCCGAACCCATCCGGGCTTTCGGGCTTGCCAAAGACAAAGCCGAAATCGAGCACCGCACCGGCGAGCTGCTGCGGCTCGTGGGCCTTGATCCGGCGGACGCGCGAAAATATCCGCATGAATTCTCCGGAGGCCAGCGGCAGCGAATCTGCATTGCGCGCGCCTTATCGTCGAAACCGCAGTTTCTCGTCTGCGACGAGCCGACATCTGCACTCGACGTCTCCGTGCAGGCCCAAATTCTGAACCTCATGCGCGACCTGCAGGATCAGTTCGGCCTCACCTACCTTTTCATCAGCCACAACCTGGCCGTCGTCCGGCACATGGCCACACGTATTGGTGTTATGTATCTCGGCCGGCTTGTCGAAGTGGCGCCTACCGCCGAGTTGTTCGCTAATCCCCAGCATCCTTACACGCGCATGCTGCTTGATGCTGTACCCGATCTGAAAATGAGCGGGCGCCCGCGCAAAATG
>QGVC01000611.1 GCA_003242645.1 Pseudomonadota bacterium | reverse complement strand
ATATAGACGTTCTCGGCATATCGAATTGACGCTGTAGCGTGAATACGGATGCTCCTGTCAGCGCGAATATGCCTCCGCCAAGCAACCTGTTCATGAATGTAGTAGGCGAAGCTGTAAGCGAGACTTTGCAGGAGAGAGGGAGAAACTAGGCTGCGGAGGACCTCTCCGACTGGCTTCATCTTTTCTCGAAAGCTCTTTTCCTCACCGCTGGCCTCCCTAATCCGACGAGCTACAACGAAAAGTGAGGGTCCAATGATTATGCGTCCCTGGCTCAACCGAAACAGAGCATTAGCGCTCCAATAGACAACGAGTTTGATCCCGGCATAGAACACGCGTCGTAAATTGCCCAAGGGCGAGTAGCCGCGTACAGGCTCGATGAAAGGACGAGAGATTAGGAATCTCACGTCTTCGAACCCCACCCGCGCGAATAGCGTCCTTAACGTGTCGGGGTGAAAAATGTGCAGGGTCGGCCCGCAAAAGAATTGGTTCTTGCGGCCAAGGAGCTTCTGCACCCATAAGAAGCCTTCTTCAGGAACAAGGTTTGGCGTTCTAAGGATGATAACCCCGTCCTCAACCACAACTCTCGCTATATCGGCCAAGAACCGTGCGGGATCTGGCACGTGGTGTAGTACTTGCGCCGCAAATACAGCGTCGAAGCGACGCTCTGCTAACTGGTCACTGGGGAAGGTATCAGTGAGGATCTCAATGCCATACTCCCGCTTCGCAACTTCTGCTGCCACAGGAGATGGGTCTATGCCGGTTACCTGCCAGCCATTCTCCTTACAGATCGCTAAGAACGTTCCAATCCCACACCCGACGTCAAGAATGGACCCTGCTCTTGACTTAACGCTTTGCAAGATTCTGTATGCTTCTCGAAAAACAGGTTCGCGTCTCTTTCTCTTCCACACCTCCTCTTCCGACCAAAACGCCTCCCCTCGCCAGTACTCCTCGAGCACTTCGGGACGCTCAGATTCGATTCGAGAAGCTCCGCGGCAGTGAGGACACTTCCGGTAGTAGCCGCGCTTCGAAAAACCACCGCCGGAATATCCGCAGACCGCGCACTGGTTGTCACCAGCTGCCGAATCACTGATGATCGAAGCGATTGTCATCGCTCAAACCTCTGCAAGTACCGCCGAATAGACCGCTGTCGTTTGGGCGACGAGACGTTCAAAAGAGTACCGCTCCTCATAAAGAGCTCTTCCAGCCCTGCCCATTTGAAGTCGGAGGGTGGGACTTGTGATGAGACGCCGGAGCCTTTCGCGAAGCTCTTCCACGTCGCCCGCACGAACAACAAAGCCGGTCTCCCCATCACGAACCGACTCATGAACACCACCAACGTCTGACGCAACTACCGGCAATCCCGCTCGCATCGCTTCGAGGATAGAACGTGGAAAGCCTTCCCATTTCGAGGCTAGTACGAACAGTTGAGCCGCAGCCAAGTATGAAGCGACGTCAGACCTGAAGCCGTGAAAGTAGACGCGATCCGAAATTTTTAGCGAAGCTGCTAAGGCCTCAATCTGGAAGCGCGTAGGCCCATCTCCGACCAGATCGAGCGTCCACTCTAGTTCGACAAGACCAGCGAGAGCCCGCAGAAGCGTTTGATGATCCTTCCACCAGGAAAGGCGTGCAACCATTATTATCCGCGGTGGCGATTTGTCTGGATTGGCGCGAAGGAACTCCGAAATGTCTGGCATTGCATTCGGAATCGCTACCAGCCGGTCGTGCCTCGTGACGTGAGTTCTCCTCGCGGCAAGAAGGTCCGCCTCGCACACGGTAATTATTTTCGCGGAGAAGGGAGCCGCCGCCTTCTCGGCCAACCAAAACGCTACTCTCTGGGCCAACGGGCGGCCGTCGGTAAAACCCCAACCATGGGCAGTAAATAAGACCGGAGTTCCAAGACTCCATGCAGCAACACGTCCAAACAACCCCCGCTGCTGTCGAGTGCGTAGACACCAAGTCAGGACGCAACTCCTTTAGCAATCCGCGAATTTCCACGATCGCCCGTATGCCTCCGATCGGGCCGACGCTGCGATGCATATTGCGGAGGCTGTA
>QGVC01000172.1 GCA_003242645.1 Pseudomonadota bacterium | reverse complement strand
GCGATGGTGCCGAGCTGTTCTTGGTGGCCCGATAGCCCGTAAATGTTATCCCGCGCCACCGGCTATCGGCACTGACGCAGCATCCGGCCCTATGGCAACACCCCGATCAGCCACCACCAAAGACCGTTCAGCGGGATGACGAGCACCCACGTCAGCAGGGCCAGAGTAACCATGAATGGGATCGCGGCCCGCTGACTGACCCGCCCCATCGCGAGGCCGACCACAATCGGGGATGCGATGTACGGGAAGAACATCGCAGACATTCCGGGCGCTAGTGCCATCACGGCCGTTTCGAGCGGCAAGCCCGTGGCGGCGCTGACCTCGGCTGCGGTGGCTGCGGCGATCGGAATGCCGCCGCCGAACGTTGCGAGTGTGGCGATCACCGACGAAAGATAGGCCATGGCGAAATAGCCATAGAACGGCGAGCGTCCTTCGACCCCGGCAAGCTCCGCCAGTGCGCTGGATACCAGCTCGCCTGCTCCCGACTCCGTCATTACCGCGGCGAGGCTCAACACCGTGCCGACCCAGACGATGATGAGCAGGCGCTGCGGGTTGACGAGCTCCCGCGGAGGCAGGACCCCGATGCCAGGCACGACGCAAAGCGCACCGGCTGCCAGCGCCACCCACCCGGGCTTGATTCCGTGCCAGAAGTCGGTTGCCCAGAGAAGGATCGCAGCTGCGAGGATAACGCCAACGCGTTTCGCCTCAGGGCCAAGCCGGTCGTCTCGCATCTCACCGTTAGGGCGCGGAGCAGGGGCCGGGTACATCCACACGAGAAGACGCCAGACGAGCAATCCCTTGGCGAGGCCCAGGACCGGCGCGCACAAAAGCAGGTAGTGCATGTAGCTGACGTCGAGGCCGTACAGCGTTTCGCCGGCACCGATGATCATCATGTTGAGGAGGTTGCCGGGGAGCACGCCCTGGCCCACGGCAAAATTCCCCACGACCGCGATCAGCACGAGGCCGACATGGCCGTTGGAGCCCAGTCGATAGCCGGCGTCATCGGCCAGCGCGAGAACAACGGGAATTGTAATTGCCAGCCGACCGATATTAGAGGGCACGAGAAATGTCAGCAACGTCGAGCCGGCAATGACACCGAGCACCAGGGCTGAAAATGAGCTGCGAAATCTTCCGAGAAATCTTCGGGCAATGAACCGGCCGAAGCCGGTACGCTCAGCAGCGGCCCCGATCATCAGGCCACCGAACACCAACCACAGCGAGCTCGAAAGGAAGCCTGAAATCGCGCTCGCGGGAGCTGCCGCCCCCGTCACGATGACCAAACCGATGAAAATTGCAGCTGCTAGAGGTGGTGGAATCGCAAGGGTCGCCCACAGAACGACCGTCATGGAAATCAGGCCGAGCGCCACCATCGCCTTTTGAGCAACGCCTTGCGGCGCAGGCGTTAGAGCGATTCCTGCGGCGAGCATGACCGCCAACAAGACGACCGCCGCCCGCCAGAGTGCAAGCTCGTATCCAAAGAGAACAAGCCGAGGGCGCTGTTTCGGTGTTGGTTTTTCCAGCTCGCCCGTCCTCATCTCGCGTGTGCCCCAGCTCCAAACACCGCGGTGAGGCAATCAGGGTCACGCATTTCGCGTCAAGGCCAGGAATGCCTAGCTGCTATGCGATCGATGCTTGGCTTGACGATACCGCTCGAGATCCTCGGGCGTATCGATGTCCAGGGCGGCGCCTTGGTCCTGCCAGGGCAGGTATTCGATTTCCTTATTGAGATCCGCCAGTAGCGTTCTCCCGCCCGCTGGCCCTTTGAGACGAGCCAAATCAGGGAAATAGCGGCGCGGCCACAGTACGGGATTACCTGGTCGTTCTCCGGACAGCATCGGGCGAATGATGCGGCTTGAGCCGGTGGCCTCGAACGCAGCGATCATTGCATCAATGAGATCCGTCGAGATTCCGGGCATATCTCCCGGGCAAATCAGGACACCAGTGCACTCGTCTCCCAACGCGCCGATACCGACTGCTACCGAGCCCCCCATGCCGGACAGGTGATCCGGATTGTGCACGAAACGCGCTGGCAGGCCGGCGAGTGCAGCCTCGATGGCTTCCGGCTCCGGGCCAGTCACGACGACCAGCTCCGAAGCCCGGCTAGACACGAAGGCGGCGGCGGACCAAAAAATCAGCGGTCGGCCGTCTACATCTGCCAACAGCTTATTGCCCCTGCCAAACCGCCGCGATGAGCCAGCCGCCAACAGCAGGGCTGCTACGCGGCTCTTGTCAGGCGCTGGCTGCATACTGAGCTTCGGCGCGTTGGTTCTTGCGCTCGGCTTTCGGTCCCCGCACCGCAAGGATCACCTCGGCCATGATCGCCATGGCAATCTCCGCTGGAGTTTGCGCGCCGATATCGAGCCCGATCGGGTTCTTGATGCGGCCGATCTCCTCCTCGCTCAGCCCGGCCTCGGTCAGACGCTGGCGGCGTTTGGCATGGTTACGGCTGCTTCCCAGCGCGCCGATGTAGAGACAGTTCGACTTGACCGCGATTTTGAGCGCCTCGTCGTCGATGTGGCTCACGTGTGCCACGACAACGACGGCCGTGTAAGGGTCGAGGCCTACCTGAGGGAGTGCATCCTGCGGCCATTCTGCCAGGAGCGTCACGCCTGGGAAACGCTCGGGCGATGCAAAGGCCGTTCGCGGGTCGATGACGATGATCTCGTACCCCGTAAGCCGCGCCAGCTCACACAGAACTTGAGCGATGTGCGTCGCACCGATGACAACGATGCGCGCGGGCGGCAGCATCGCGTGCAGGAAGACCTCGCCCTCGTCTGGTGTCTTGATCAGCTTGCTTTCACCGGATCGCAATCGGCTAGCGACTTCCGGCGGGATATTTGGCGTCGTTTTCTCAAAGATGGTGCGCTGTCCGTCGGACAAGCGGGTGCGCACGAGGATGCCTTCGCGCCGGCCGTCGGCAGCGAGCGCTTTCTTTAGGAACTCAAGACCGCCTCCCGAGCGATCCAGCCGCTCCACGAACACCCTCACCTGCCCGCCGCAAGGCAGCCCGACGCGCCATGCCGTCTCGTCGGCGACGCCAAACTCCAGCGTCCTCGGGCGGCCGTCGTTCAGAACTTCCTCCGCTTCCGTGATCACCTCGCCTTCGATGCAGCCGCCCGAAACCGAGCCTTCGAAGCTCCCATCCGCGGCTATGGCGAGCTGTCCTCCGACCGGCACGGGCGCCGAGCCCCAGGTGTCGATCACGGTCGCCAGTGCGACCCGCCCGTCTCGCTCTAGCCAATCACGCGCCGCGCGCAGCACGCCGACACGAGCCGCAGCGGAATGAACCTGTCCCGGATCCGACATTTTCTGCTCCCGCCGGTTGCAAACGGTTCTTGTAACCGAACATGCCCCTGTCGGGAGCTGAGTGGCAAGGTGTCACTGAAGCGCTGCGCGACCTGGCTGCCGCTCACCGCGTGCGAGATTTGCCCAGTCACACTTAAGACAGCCCAATCGTTGAGCACGTTAAGTTTCTGACAAGTTTGGGCACTTCGGCGCCTCGACGCTGCCGCACGAATCAGATCAGCTTCAACTTATGGCTGAATCTGGACGCCGATACTTCGCCCGCAGCGTGGGAGCGCTTTCGCTGGCCGGTCTGCTCGCGCTCGGGCTTTCAACCATCTCTCCGGTCGATTTCTCGCGGGCAGCTGCTCCGGATCGTCACACTGAAAGCGTGGAAGGCCGGGCGCTCGTCATTGATGGCGACACCATCGTAATTGAGGGAACACGCGTACGCCTTGAAGGAATAGATGCGCCTGAGTCAGGCCAGCAGTGCCTTCGCCTTGATGGGCAATCCTGGAGATGCGGGATAGCTGCAGCGCAGGCTCTCGCCGAGTTGGTTTCCGATAAGCACGTCCGGTGCGAGGGCTCAGAGCGCGATCGATATGATCGGCTGATTGGCGTTTGCCGCGTGGGGTCTCTGGAAATCAATGCGGAAATGGTGCGGCGCGGCCTTGCCTGGGCATTCGTCCGTTATTCGAAACGGCTGTTGAATGAAGAGCGCGAGGCTCGCAGTAGACGCCTAGGAATTTGGCAGGCCGAGAATGAGCCCGCTTGGGATTACCGTGCCAGGCGCTGGGCTCAGTCTCAAGCGCAAGCACCGGGCGGTTGTGCAATAAAAGGCAATATTTCGCGTCAAGGGCGGATCTATCACATGCCCGGAAGCGCATACTACGACGCCGTCGAAATCAATCCATCACGCGGGGAGCGTTGGTTCTGCACGGAAAACGAAGCGATTGCGGCTGGCTGGCGGCCGGCGTGGACGAATTGAAACCAATGGTAATGCCGGAATTGCTTGATTAAGTGGTTGGAAAATCGCCGGACCGGCTTGTTTACGCATGCACCGCGAAGGTGGAGCGTAATCCTTCGCGTATCGTTTCCAAGCAATAGGGTTTCGCAACGAGGGGAATTGAGCGCAGCGCGGGTGGAACGTCCACCTCGTTACCATATCCGGTTGCAAAAATCAGAGGAACACCAAGCCGCTGGAGTTCGAACGCAACTGGAAAAGACGTTGTGCTCCCTAAATTGACATCGAGAATAGCTATATCTGGCCGCTCCATTCTGATCGACTGCAGCGCATCCTCGACCGTCCCGCAAAGACGAACCGACGCGGCTCCATGCTCAAGGAGGAGCGTTTCCAGATCCAGCGCGATCAGGAGTTGGTCCTCGACAACAAGAACTGATCGATCTCTTAGCGGGTCGACCGATTGTCCTTTTGACCAATCCTCCAACGTGCGCCGGCTTGCGATATAGCGGGCCGGAATAATGATGCGTGCGCCACTATCCGACATTTCGCAACGGATCATCCCGGCACCAGACTGCTCCAGCTCAAGCCGCTGCTTCGAGCGGATAGCGCCAGTGCCTGACAATCCGCGTGCGCCGCAACTCGAGGGGAGGCTCAACTCCACCACGCATTGGCCCTGGTGATCACAGGACCAGACGACATCGAAGGCGATAGCCGCCTGCGGGTCAATTCTTGCCGTCGATGCAACGATATCGCCGAGTATGGACGACAGCACCGCGAGGGCGCGAGCATCAATCGACACGGTGGGACCGCCGAAGACGTGCAAGTCGCACTTACCCTGCCGGCCGATTTCGGAGCGGATGAACGTCTCCAGATCTACTGCGGCGGAAATCATGCGATCGATCGCCCTAGCTGGAGTGGTGCAGATCAGACCTCAACAAACCTGATCAAGCGGTCACACTTTCGCGACGAACACCTAGCACGGCAGACCGGCGAGCAAAAGTTAGCAGCTGCAACACCGGCCTACGGTCACACAAACAAACGTCCTACTAGGACCCCGGCCAGCAGCAGGTCCGGCCCCGCTGCCCGTCCCTGCTGCTCTCGCCCTCAGTTCGGTAGTACCCTACCGAACATTTGCCAAGCTTCTTTATGGAAGTTGGCGTGCGGACGATGCCGTGGAGCGCGCCCTGATGCAAGATGGCAACGGGGCCATGCTGTTTTTTTCTGGGCAAGTGGCAAGGGCCGCCTCACCGTTATGCTTAATGGTGAAAATTTTCGCGCCAATGCCGTATTTCTGCCCGAAAGCGTGTTTTGCAGCCGAAATCAATTCCCTGCCAAAAAGATTCAGGCTCCACACTCTGGTCACATTCAGTGAATTGCCAGCAGAAGGAACAAATTATCCACAGCCTTCCAACAGTTTTCGGCTATTGCGTAAGTTGCGTTTCCGTCACAGCACGGACTACAACTATAGCTTGAGTGCAACAGTTATCAACACAACCACAAATTACAAATCCTTGAGCTGGCCAACGTGACGGCCGACTCACGTCTCCGGCAGGAACGAAGCGCTGCTTAACCTGCTTGTTTATGCGGCGATTTGGACACCGCGGCAGCCCACGATGCCGGAACCGGTCCAAACCGCGGTTGGTTATCGCCGGGTGCATATCCCACGGCTCACGGAGATGGAACGGATGCGGATATTCCAGGTGCTGCGTTCGGGGGCGCTTATCGTAGCCTTCGCGATCGCTTGGGCGACCGCTGCTATCGCCCACAGCTGGTATCCGATTGAGTGCTGCAGTGGCCGTGACTGCATGCGGGTGGACCGCGTTGAACGGACTCCCGACGGCGGCATGATCATGATCGTCGGCCGCATCCGAGTTCAGGTGCCGAAAGGCTTCACGCAACGCCCTTCCCGCGACAATGACGCACACGTCTGTGTCCGAAAAAACGGCGACGGCAGCTACGTTCCGCGATGCGTGTTCATTCCAGCCGGCGTTTAGCTCAGAGCTGAGCTCGCTTCTGAGCCAGTAACCGAATGGATTCTCGTGTTGATTTCAGGAGCTCGTCCCACTCCTTGGCAGAGTAGAGGTCATGAAACGAGCAGGAACAGCCGCCATCGGCATGTTGGCGATCCTTGTAGGCGGGGCCGCATCCGGGCACGAAATCTCTGCCCAAAGTGATCCAAGCAAACCAGCGGCCTTTGACATAACTCGCGCGCAGGCGACCACCGACGGTCGGCTCGCCACCTTCATCATGGAAGTGACGGGCACTGCAGGCTCGCAGAAACCCACGCCCATGGGCCGGCTGCAGGGTGCGAAGGTCGACGCTTATGTTTGGCCGACGCAGCTCGATCCTGGCACCGTTGGATTCGAGCCGCGCTCGGGCATCCTGGCGCTCGCCGTCACGGCCCATCCCGACTTCGACGACACGCCGCTGTTCGATGAAAACAACGACGGAATTCTAGACAACGACGGCGCCAACTGGCACTCGCACTGGGTCGTCCTCGGCGAGGATACCGCCTGCGCTGGCGGCCTCAAGGTCCGCGACATATCACCGGGTCAGGACGCCCTGCCGGCTACAGCACCCATGCTGCCAATTGCGCTGGACAGTCCAGGCATGAGCCCCATTCTGGACGGCAGTCGCGTGCGTCTGACGGTCCCGGTAAAAGGCGCAGAGGGCGTCGCCTTTGACGCCGTCACAGCAGAGCTACAGGTCCACCCCAAGGAAGGTGGCACGCCGTTCCTCTGCGTTGTCGGCGTGTACAAGACCGCTTCCGGTGACCTGAGCTACCCGGGCAGAATCACGCGAGAGCAGCGCTAGCGAGTTCTGACCCGCGTCGCCAGCTATTCCGCCGCCACAGCGGCTTCCTTCACCGGCTCCACCCGAGCAGCACAGAACTTGAACTCCGGAATCTTGCCGAACGGATCCAGCTGCGGGTTCGTCAGCAGATTCGCGGCGGCCTCCGTGAAGCAGAAGGGGATGAACACCATTCCTTCGGCAACGTCGCGGTCGGCGCGCGCCTTGAGAACCACTTGGCCACGCCGCGTGGTGACTTTGATGAAGTCCCCTGGCCGGATGCCGAGGCGATCCATCTCTTTCGGATTGAGACCCGCAATTGCCTCCGGCTCAAGCGCATCCAGCTTGCTGGCCCGGCGCGTTATCGCGCCCGTGTGCCAGTGCTCGAGCAGCCGGCCCGTTGTCAGAACCAGCGGATACTCGTCGTCCGGCAGCTCGTCAGGAGGCAGAAGATCAGTCGGAACGATCCTGGCGCGCCCCGTCGCCGTCGGGAATGAGGTCGCGAAGATGATCTCGTTGCCCGGCTTGTCAGGCGCATCGCACGGAT
>QGVC01000171.1 GCA_003242645.1 Pseudomonadota bacterium | reverse complement strand
GAAGGTGGGATGATCGGCCCGATCACCGCCGTTGCCGCTGTGAGCGCTGCGGCATAGCTCGGCGGATACTTCCCGTCCTTGGTCATGAGGTACTGCATCATCTTGCCTGTTCCCGCCGCATCCGCGATTGCGGACCCGGACATGCCGGCAAAGATGATGGACTGGAGGATATTGACGTGGGCCAATCCTCCGCGAAACCGGCCAACCACTGCGTTACAAAAAACCATGAGCCGGTCGGTCATCGAGCCGATGTTCATCAATTCGGCAGCGAGAATGAACAGCGGCACGGCAAGGATAATGTAATTGAAATACATGCCGTTGAGCAGTTGCTCCGCGGCAGTTCCCATATCCAGGCCGGCAAGCATCAAATAGAGGATCGAGCCAGCGATCATCGCGTGGCCGATGGGAAGTCCCAGGAAGGCAAGGGCAGTTATCGCCACGAGCGACAGCGAGAACGGGCTGGCAAAGCTCATAAGTCGGAAACCGCGTTTGTAGCATTGGACCGCCCGGAATCCCGGCCCGCGAGCACCCTCCAGGAGAGCCAGCAATAGCGAACCAGGACGGCCAGCACGAAGATGATGTAGATGGAGAAAACCCAATCGAAGCGAAGCTGGAGATAGGAGGTTTTCTCGACCTTCATGAAGGTCACGTAGTCGACCACCGCCGGGAAAGAAACGACATACAAGAAGATCAGCGCTGCCGCAGAGATCAGAAACATCAGGTGGCGAATCCCCGGTCTCACGGAACTGTAGAGCAGATCGAAGCGAATCTCCTCCTCCTCCCGCAAGACGAATGCAGCACCAAAAAGGACGATCCAAATCCAGAGGATGGAGCTAAGCTCATTGGTCCATCCAATCGGTAAGTTGAGAGCATATCGGAAAAGAACTTGCAGCAGGAACGCGAGGAACATTGCGGCGAGCATGAGCGCCAGGAGGTTTTCTGCTCGCCGGTAGAGCCAGAGGCCTATCCCCATGATTGATCGCATTCAACCCATCCCGTTGAAAGGGTGGAAATTTTGCCTGCCGCAGTGAGAGGCCTGCGGCAGGCAACGCAATCAGAGCGCGTTGATTTTGTCCACCATGCCGGCGGGCCAGTGTTTCGCGAGATCAGAGGCGAGGTATTTTGCTTGTACGTGCTTGCGGAAGGCCTCCTGGTCGGGCTCATAGACCTTCAGCCCTTTGTCTTTGAAAAATTGGATCAGCTCGCGCTCGCGCGCGAGATGCTTCTCGGTGGAAAAGTCGATCGCCTCGTCCGCCGCCGCCTGGAATTTGGCCTGCTTTGCGGAATCCATCTGATCCCAGACGCGCTTCGAGACCGTCAGAAGATCGAAGCCGACGAGGTGCGAGGTCAGCACGATCTGCGACATGACCTCGTAGAATTTCATATTCTCGACGTTTGGCAGAGGATTATCTTGCCCGTCGATCGCGCCGGTCTGCAGGCCGGTATAGACCTCGGCGTAAGCCATCGGTGTCGGATTGGCGCCAAGGGCCTCACCGAGGAATTGCCAAGCTTCCCCAGGCGGCATACGCAGCTTGATTCCCGCCAAGTCAGCAGGTGTCCGGATTTCTTTGTCAGGCTTGAGGCCGAGTTGGCGAACTCCGAAGTAGGTCGGGCCAAGGATTTTGATTCCAAGTTGATCCTCGGCCATTTTCTTCAACTCGATTCCGGGCTCGCTGTTGAAAAATTTCTTCACGTGAGCCGCATCCCGGAACAAGTAGCCGGCTGTTACAATCGACCATGCCGGGATCTGCTTGGAAATGTCTTGCGGGGCAATATTTCCCATCTCGAGATTGCCGCGTTGCAACGCGACGAGCTCCGTCCCCTGCTTGAAAAGGTTGCCACCATAATAGCCTTCAAATGTGAAGTCGTCCGCGATGGCATCAGCGAACTTCTTCATCATTTCGGCGCGAATATCCTGCTCCGAGAATACCGCAGAGAAGCGAAGCTTCGGCTTTTCCTGCGCGAATGCCGGCAAGGCGGCTGCGGTACCAAGCGCGGCAGTTCCCATCAGAAGCTGGCGGCGTGTCGCCTTCAAGGTCATGACTTTCCTCCCTGTCTCTAGTCAAATTGGATGCGCATCACTCTATCGACGCGCGATCGAAGTCCGCGAAGGTTGCTCTCATCACATCGATGTTAGGTTCAACTCCAGTGAAAAGCTCAAATGCCCGCACGGCCTGAAACACCGCCATGCCTTCGCCTGAGGAGGTTTGGCACCCGAGGCGTTTCGCATGGCGCAGCAACTCAGTTTCGAGTGGAAAGTAGATGATGTCGACCACCCAGTGGCGGGGAGCGATATACTCGGGTTTTAGAGGCATACCCGGCAGCTTGACCATGCCGACCGGCGTCGCGTTGACAATGCCGTCACTGGCGCGGACCGCGGCCGCAATGTCCTCAACGGCCTCTGCCCGATTCGCTCCGAAGCGGCCTTTCAGGCGCGTTGCCAGCCGCGTGGCCCGAAAAAATTCAGCGTCAAAGATTAGCACGCAACCAGTGTCGCATTCGAGGAGTGCGTGCGCAACGGCTGCGCCTGCGCCGCCAGCCCCGAGCAGCAGGACCCGCCGGCGGGGAGCCTCGCTCATGCTGCGACGGAAACTCTCGCGGAAGCCCCACACGTCCGTGTTGTCGCCGATGCGGCGGCCGTCCCTGAAGATGACGGTATTGACAGAGCCGACCTCGCTCGCAGCGGGCGACAACTCATCGAGCAGCGGCAATATTTCCTGCTTGTAAGGGAACGTGACATTCAGGCCAGAGAAGCCGAAGCATTCGGCGAAACGCAGGAGATCTGCGAGCGAGGGCTGCGGCTCGCGCATCTGATCCGTGTCGAGCAGGCGATAAACATAGGGTATGCCGAGGTCGCGTGCTGCCGCCTCATGCATTGCCGGCGTGCGCGAGAGTTGAATCCCAGAACCGAGCAAGCCGACGAGAACCGAGCGCTTTCGCTCACTCACGGTCTGGCACGCCGCAAGAGCACCGGTTGGCCCTGCAGTTTTCAAATTCTCCCCTCCGATTAAAGTCAGTGCTACTACTGAACCATCTGGTTCACTCACGCAAGCACTTTGAACGAACCGGTTCATTCGTGTAGAAAGCCTTCCCGGGTTTGGAGACTGCGTGCATGAGCGAGGTAAGGCTGGACCTGCGGAAATGCATGAACCGCCGCGGCTGGAAGCAGGATCCGGCAGGCGTGCAGTCCAATATTCTTGCTGTCGCGAGCACGGAGTTCGCCGCGAAGGGTCTATCGGGGGCCCGCATCGACGAGATCGCGGCCAAGACGCGCACCTCCAAGCGCATGATCTATTACTACTTCGGCGACAAAGAAGGGCTCTTTCGCCGCGTGCTGGAGGAGGCCTACCAGAAGGTCCGAGAGGGCGAGCAAAAGCTAAACCTGGAGCATTTACCACCGGTGGAGGCGCTAACCCGTCTCGTCGAGTTCACTTTTGATCATCACAGCAGCAATCCCGATTTCATTCGGCTGGTGATGATCGAGAACATTCACCACGGCGCCCATCTTGATCAGTCGAAGCTGATCAAACGTCTGAATGCGGGTGCGATCGAGAAGCTGGAGGCGATCTGCAGGCGCGGCAAGAAGGAGGGTCTTTTTCGCGACGACGTCGATCCCCTGGAGCTGCATTGGCTGATCAGCGCGCTTAGCTTTTTCAATGTGTCGAACAGAGCTACCTTTTCTCGCTTGTTCGGAGATCGTCTATTTCGCGCAAAGGGTCAAAAGGCATTGCGCCAGCAGGCAGTGAAAATGGTCCTGCATTCGGCACTGAAGCCGGATCGGTTGCGACATCGACGCTAGCTAGAGCGGCACTTCGCGTCCGACAACCGAAACAATACATCGGCGGCATATTTACCCTAAGACGTTATACCGAGGCGCTACCATACTCACAACCACAACACTTTCCGTCGCAAATCGAGATCGTCGCGGAGGTCCTTGGATGGGCCGGTGTGGATCACGCGGCCGCGTTCGAGGACGATGGTACGATCGGAAAGGGCGAGGGCGAGGTCGAGGTTGTGGTCGACGATGATGATCGAGACCTCGCGGCGAAGCCGGTCGAAGCTCTCGAACAGCTGCTCGACGATCGCGGGCGCCAGCCCCTCGAAAGGCTCGTCCAGCAGAAGCACTTTCACATCGCCGGAAAGCGCGCGGGCGACGGCCACCATCTGCTGCTCACCGCCGGAAAGGAAATCCGCCGGCGTATCGAGGCGCTCGCGGATTCGGGGGAAGTACTCGAAGACCCGCTCGAGGTCCCAGCGCACGCCGTCGCCCTTTTGGCGATAGAGGCGTCCGAGCTCGAGATTTTGCGCCACCGTCATCCCGGCGAAGAGACCGCGGCCTTGCGGGACATAGCCGATGCCGCGTTGGGCGATTTGGGCTGACGGCAGGCCCGAAATCTCCTGCCCGGCAAGACGTATCGAACCGGAAGCCGGTGGAGCGATGCCGATGAGCGTTTTGAGCAGCGTCGACTTGCCGGCACCATTGCGGCCGAGAAGCGCGACGATCTCGTGCTGGTGCACGTCGAATGAGACGTCCGCAAGGATGTGGCTCTTGCCGTAGAAGGTGTTGATGTTCTCGACTGTCAGCATCGCCTCGGGTTCGGCAGCGCTTTCTCTCGGCTTTGCGGCGACGCTCGCCGCGCCGGAGCCGATATAGACTTGCTGAACCTCAGGGCTCGTGCGCGCGTCCTCCACCGTGCCGTCGACGAGCACCTTGCCCTCGTTCATCACCGTGACGGCATCGGCGATCTGGAAAACGCGGTCGATGTCGTGCTCGACCAAAAGTACCGGCACATCGGCCGAGACACGCTTGATGATATCGCCGATGCGCTGCCGCTCGGCGGCCGAAAGGCCGGCGAGAGGCTCGTCGAGAAGCAGCAGCCGCGGTTTCGTGGCTAATGCCAGGCCCATGTCGAGCAGTCGTTGTCCGCCATAGGAGAGCGCGCCCGCTTCGGCCAGCTCGATGCCTGCAACGCCGAGATAATGGATTATTGCCCTGGTTTCGTCTTCGATCTCCGCGATAGAGCGGGCCGCGGTCCAGGGGTCCATACGCCGCGGATGACGCGCTTGGACGGCAAGCCGCAGATTTTCTTCGACCGTCAAACCCGGGAAGAGATTGGTGATCTGGAAAGAACGGCCAATTCCCGCGGCCGTGATGGCTTCGGGAGCTAGCCCCGCAATCGACTGACCACGGAGCAGAATGTTTCCCTCGTCTGGCGGGAACATTCCGGAAATCAGGTTGAATGCCGTGGTTTTGCCGGCGCCGTTCGGGCCGATGAGCGCGTGCAGGGAGCGATCGCGCACATCGAAACTTACGCCCTGCACGGCGTGAATGCCGCCAAAGCTTTTCGAAATTCCCCGCACTTCAAGGATAGCGCCATCGTAGTGCTCATGGGGGATGAGGAAGGCCGGCAGCGGCTCGTCTGAAATCGTCCGTCCCGCCATGGCGGCTTCTTCAATAATCCGCTTCCGGAACGGCGCGATGAGGCGTCCGGCAACACCGACGAGGCCACTTGGCGAGAACATGACGAAGAAGACGAACAGGATGCCGAAGAAGAGCAGCCAATGCGGCGTCCAGATCGAAAGGAACTCGCGGAATAAAATATAGAACAGCGCGCCGAGAGCCGGGCCGAGGAAACTGCGCATGCCGCCGATTACCACCATGGCGATCAGCTCGCCCGAAAAGGCGACGGCCAAAGGCTCGGCGGAGGCGAAGCGATGGTTGAAAACGGAAAGCACGCCGGCAACAGCGACGACGGCGGCTGAAATCACGAAGCCTAAGAGTTTGTAGCGATTTGTCGGGTAACCAATGAAACGGGCGCGTTCCTCGTTTTCGCGTATGGCAACGAGAGCCGTTCCCGCCGGCGATCGGTGGAAACGCCAAAGCGCGTAGGTTACGCCGAGGCCAATCGCGGCGACCACCCAGTAATAAATGTGATCGTCTTCAAGATTGAGCCCGAGCACCGTAGCGCGTGTGACGCCGCCCAGGCCGCTTTCACCGCCGGTGAATTCCGTCCATCGATAGGTTATCGCGAAGAGCAGGGCGGTCAGCGCCAGCGTGAGCAGTGAGAAATAAACGCCGCGCCGCCGCAGGATGAGGGCGCCAAGCAGCGTTGACGACACAGTAACGAAGGCGATTGCAAACAGCGCCGGAAGAACGACGTCTCCCGGAAACCAATGTTTTTGGCTCAGGGCTGCTGCATAAGCGCCGAGCCCGAACCAGGCGCCATGCCCAAAAGAGACGAGCCCCGTATAGCCAATGAGCACGTTGAGGCCCATGCAGGCGATCGAGAAAACCACCACGTCGATGGACGACCGCAAAGGCAAGCCGACGGCATCCAGCGCGAACGGCAGGATCGCGAGAGCAGCCGCGGCAATGAGAGGAGGCCAGCGATCGCCGAGGAAGGAATTGCGGATCATAGGCTATTCGAATCTCTGGATGCGTTCCCCAAGGAGACCGCGCGGCCTCAGCAGGAGAACCAGCGCCATAAGCAGGTACATCGAGGCTTCGCCTGCCGGCGGATAGAAGTAGATCGTGACGCCACGAACTATGCCCACCAGCAGCGCCGCCAGAATGACGCCCCAAAACGAGCCGAGGCCGCCAATGACCACAACGACGAAAGCGGCGACCAGCATTTCCGCGCCCATTGCGGGATGAACGCCCGTGATCGGGGCAAGCATCACGCCGGCAAGCCCGGCGAGGCCGAAGCCGAGCGCCGCGATTGCCGTCATGTACGGTTGCAGCGGAATGCCGAGTGCGCCGACCATATCGGGGTTCTGCACGCCTGCACGCACAACCCGCCCAAAGGTGGTCCGGTAGACGATGAACCAGGTCGCCGTTACCGCAGCAATGGCAACACCGAAAATTATGAGGCGATATCGCGGGTAAAGAAAATCGCCGATAAAGATCTGGCCGCGCAGCGCCGGTGGAATTGAAAATGGAATTGGCGCGGCGCCGTAGACCATGCGCAGCGACTGCTCGATGATCATCGCCAGCCCGAACGTGAGCAGGAGGCTGAGGATCGGATCCCGGCGATAGAAGCGGCGGAAAAACAATCGCTCAATGATGATGCCGATCATCCCCACCAGAACAGGGGACGCGACAAACGCCCCGCCGAAGCCGAGATGCGGAGCAAGCGTGACAGCAAGATACGCCCCGATGGCGTAGAACCCGCCATGAGCGAGGTTCACGATGCCGCCGAGAGAGAAGATCAGGGACAAGCCCAACGCGATGAGCAGGTAGTAGGCGGCAACCAGAAGCCCGTTCAGTACCTGTTCGAGAAGAAAGATAATCGCCACGTTTCTACCGGCCGCTAGTCACCCACGCTATCGCTGAGCACACGTAGGTGCTGGGGGAGGACGTACTAACGAATGGCGCCAGGGCGCTAAAATTCCGCGCCCCGGCTGATAGCTTGAGCGATCAGGCGCTCATCTTGCAGGTTCCGTCCTTCGGCGGAGCAAGGATTTCGAGGTCCTCTCCAGGCCCAGGAACGGTGCCGAGCGCCTCGTAGATGTCCCACTTGTCGGCCATCTTGGAGGGCTCCTTGGCGCGGACCGCATACATCCTGTCTCTTATAAAATTCCCCGAC
>QGVC01000610.1 GCA_003242645.1 Pseudomonadota bacterium | reverse complement strand
GGCCAAAGATAGCTGGCCAAGCAACCAAAGAAAGTTAGCCGGCCAAGCAACTAAAGGTGGTAGCGCGTGCAACCACGAGCCGTTCGCCGCTAAATGCGGAATGAATTCCTGTGAACATCATGACGAACTTTTCAGAAATTTGGCTCCGCTCGCTTATAGAGAAGGCGCAAAGGCAACGGCTGCCCGCCCCTTCCGCGTCGCGTCAGCGGAAAACGCGATGAAGGCAGTTGCCATTGGTTCCCCACCGAATATTCTATCTCGAAAGTTGTGGGGACTTGGGTATGGATTTCAATCAAGTAAAAAATCAGCTGGATTATGCGTCCGCTGTTCCGCTGCCACGCGCCGAGGATGAAATTGCGCTTTCAGATCTCCTCCGAATCATCTGGTCGGGTCGGGCGCTGATCGTCCTCATTCCTCTGCTTGCAATGGCTGCAACGGCCCTCGCTATAGGAGCCCTTTCCTTGCGGATCGATGAGCCCACCGTGTACTTTGTCGAGTTGCGGGGAATTGAAAACAGCCGATATCCGAATGGGACCGCATTCTCTCCCAGAGATCTGGTTGCGCCCGCAATCCTGGAGGAACTGTGCAGGCGCTACAACATTCCGGACGATACAAATTTAAGGGACGGGATAACGGTAACATTCGGGCACCCTGCCACGATCGGGCTGCACCGCCTCTATGAGGAAAAGCTGGCGGCCTCGAATCTGTCGCCAGCCGAGATCACCAGCATCAACGAGGAATATCGCACCCAGCTGAAGTCCGTTACCGAATCGGCACTGCGCATTGAGGTCAATCACCAACTGCTCGGATTGAGCCCGGACGATGGCGCGGTCATAGCACAGGCACTGCCTGAACTATGGTCACAGCACTTCTCCGAAAACGTTCGTATTTTTGAGGATACACGCCTGTCGCGGGTCGAGATCACTTCCAGCAGCGAGGATTTGCGGACCACAGCGAGCATACTCAATGCCAGGCAGCGTCTGCAGATCATGGATCAGGGTTTGGCATTGATGTCCGGTGACAACAGGTTGGCGTTGCTGCAAACGAGTGACGGCGAGACGATCGGGGATCTAAGGCATGCCCTTCAGCGTTTTCGTAC
Source organism: Pseudomonadota bacterium (assembly GCA_003242645.1). Next base: position 957 of record QGVC01000610.1, on the reverse strand, counting down.
CGTGCAGTTCGATCCCGTTATGGCCGCCCAGTTCCAGGCGGACGACTTCGTAGGATCTGCCTACATAAAAAGCCTGCAGCTGAAGCTCGGCGAGCTTCGCATGAAGATGGCGAGCTATGACGATGCTCTGCAGGAGCTCTATAAATTCCAAAATTCAGCTGTCACGGTTGCGGCCCAGTCCGACAGCTCCTTCCTTCAGAATTCCCTTCAAATCACGGACACTGGTCTTTCCGAAATCGTGGAATTGGCAAAAAGGGCAAATTTGTCGGATTTCACGAGGCAAATGCTGGAAGAAAAACAGAAAATTGGTGCAGAAATCGCAGAGATAGAGAGTGAGCTTCAGAAAGTGATTCAGGATGCCAAGGCGGCCTCGACGCCTGATTTCCGCGACAATGCCGCAGAAACTTTGGCATCTCTGACACGCAGCTATTCGGAGCTCGTGAAAGGGGCAAAGGAGAGACTTCGTACTCAGGCAGGCAAGCTTTATTCATCCATGGGGCTGCCCTATACGGTTGGGGCAACGTTCCCCAAGCGCGCGATACTGGCAATCATCCTGGCCGGCGGCTTTGCGGCGCTTCTTACGGTGATATTCGTATTGGCTCGCGCGAGTCTGCGGGCACACAGGCCGGCCTGAACCCTCGTACAGGAACTTGTGACGCTGTGTTTCGGCTCGACGGAGGTTTATCCGCATACAGCTCGCGGATTGGCTATGCCCCCGACACGAATTCCTCCTGACGGTATCCCTGCAGATAGAGCAGCGCCGTCAGATCGCCGTGGTCGATCCGGAGGCGGGCCTCCGCGGCTACAGAGGGTTTGGCGTGCAAGGCCACGCCGGCGCCGGCCAGACGCAGCATATCGAGGTCATTCGCGCCGTCGCCGACAGCAATGACTTCGCTGGGTTCGATGTTCCGCTCGGCGGAGATTGCCATCAGCGCATCGGCCTTCGCCGTCTCGATG
>QGVC01000609.1 GCA_003242645.1 Pseudomonadota bacterium | reverse complement strand
GGCTCAGGCTTTGCAAGGGTCGTTCGACTGGGTAGAGTGGCGCGTACTTCCACAGATCGCGAATCTGCCCGTCGAACAAAGACCGCGCATCCACCCCCTCATAGTCGAGGTGGACCTCTTGTGGGGCTCCGCACGCCTCACAATAATCAGGAGGGAATCGCGTGTCCCTCTTGCCGCAGACCGTGCAACGAATTTCCCAAGCCTTGGCCTTCATTCCTTGACCGCTCCAAAGGTCAGACCACGTACGAGGTAGCGTCCGAGCAAGAACGCGAGCAAGAACGGCGGCAAGATGGTCACCATCGAGACCGCGGCGAGCTTGTGCCACTCCAGCTGGACATTGGTCCAGAAGCTTGCGGCGGCCACGGTGAGGGTCTGCGAATTGATGCTGCTCAGGATCAGCGCGAAGAAGAACTCGTTCCAGGAAAAGATGAAGGCAAAGACGGTGGAGACGACGATTCCGGGCGCTGCCAGCGGAAAAATGATGTTCACGAAGGCTCGCAGGCGGGTTGCGCCATCAACCAACGCAGACTCGTCGAGCGATCGCGGCACCTCCGCAAAGAAGTCCTTCATCAACCAGACCACCAAGGGCAGGTTGACCGTCAGGTTGACAAGGATCAACGCCGTCAGCGTGCCGACGAGCTCGAGCCGGCGCATGACCAGGTAGAAGGGGAGCACGACCGCGATCGGCGGCGCCATCCGGACCGAAAGCATCCAGAAAAGTAGGTCCTTTCGGCCGAAGAAGGTGAAGCGATCGAAGGCGTAGGCTGCGGGCACCCCCAGAATGAGACACACAGCGGTACTGCCTGATGCCACCAGGAGGCTATTCCATAGCTGATTGGAATAACCGCTCAGGATTGTCTCTCGATACGCCCCCAGCGTTGGCTTGAACCAGAAGACAGGTGGCGTGGCGAAGATCAGGTCAGGCGACTTCAGGCTCAGCAACAGGAACCAGATGACGGGAAAGAGAAACGCGAGCGTCGCCACCCAAACGATGATGGTGAGAAGCACACGGCTGCGGCTGTTAGATGTGAGCACCACGGTACACCCCTCGAATGAAGGCTTGGCTCAGAATGACGACCGAGATGAGAATCATGAAGCTGATCGCCGCCGCGTACCCCATCTCGAAGAAATTGAGCCCCTGCTGGAACCCGAAGTACGTGACCGTCATCGTCGTGTTGCCAGGACCGCCTCGCGTCGTCGCGTAGATGATGTCGAACGTCTTGACCGCGTCCATGATTCGGAGCAGCAAGACGACCAACAGCACGCGCTTCAGCATCGGCAGCGTGATCGAGTAGAGGATTTGCCAGGACGAAGCGCCGTCAACTTGCGCGGCCTCGATCGGCTCGTTTGAGAGGCTCTGAAGTCCAGCCGCGACGACGAGGATGACGAACGGCGTCCACTGCCAAACATCGATCAAGATGACCGCCGCCATCGCGACGCCTGGGGTCGCCAGGATTCCATCACTTACGACGATGCCAACCTTTTCCAATAGGTAGGGAACGATTCCGTAACCGGAAAAGAACATGTAGCGGCCAATCAGGCCGGCGATCACCGGCGCCACCATCGTTGGGGTAATGATCAGTGCCCGCGCGAGCCGAACGCCGGGCAGCTTCTGGCTGAGCACTAACGCGAGGAAGATACCGAGCACGAACTCGATGGTGACTGACCCGACTACAAAGACGACGGTATTCCTCACAGTCTCGAGGAACACCTCGTCATGAATCGCTTTGGCGTAGTTATCAAGGCCAACGAAACGTCGACCGACCTGCGGACGAGTGAGATTCCACTTATAGAAGCTCAGGACAAGGGCATAGACACTCGGGTAAGCCACCAATGCCGCAAGGGCGATGATTGCTGGCGCCACCCAAACGTACGGCGACAGGCGACGCCACAACTGTCGCCCGGACTTCGCGGCTGGCAACGGTGCACTCTCTTGACCAAGGTAGGCGGACCTGGCCAACGCCCCCTCCTCCCTGATTGAGAAAGCGCGGGAGGAGGTTGCCCTCCCCCCGCGCTAAGGGACCTACAGGTACCCGAAATCCTTCATGATCTCGAC
>QGVC01000608.1 GCA_003242645.1 Pseudomonadota bacterium | reverse complement strand
GGCTCCCCTCCCGGCTGATCGGCGCGAAAAGACCGCCCTGCCGCAGCTCACTGGCTCGCAAGGCAAACAGCGCCAGCGATCCGCCAATGAAAATCACAAGAATGCCGAGGATGAAGACGCCGCGCGCTGGATCGACGGCGAACGCGTGCACGGACGTCAGAACGCCCGAGCGCACGAGAAACGTGCCCATCAGGCTTAGAGAGAATGTCAGTATGGCAAGCAGAACCGTCCAGATCCTGAGCGCTTCGCGCTTCTCCATCACGAGTGCCGAGTGGAGCAGCGCGGTTCCCGCGAGCCACGGCATGAACGAGGCATTCTCGACCGGATCCCAGAACCACCAACCTCCCCAGCCGAGCTCGTAATAGGCCCACCACGAGCCCATCGAGATGCCGAGCGTCAGCAGCATCCAGGCTGCAAGTGTCCACGGGCGCACCCAGCGCGCCCAGGCGGCGTCCATCCGGCCTTCGATCAGCGCTGCGATGGCAAAGGCAAAGGCAATCGAGAAGCCGACGTAGCCGGCATAAAGAAAGGGCGGATGAAACGCGAGCGCCGGGTCTTGGAGTATCGGGTTGAGGCCGAGACCCTCCACCGGCGCCGGCGCGAGCCGCCGAAACGGATTGGACGTCAGAACGCTGAACAATATAAAGGCAACGGCGATCGCCCCCTGAACTCCCAGAACGTTTGCCTTCAACGTCAATGGCAACTTGTTACCGAACACCGCAACGGCGGCACCGAACACCGTCAACGTGAGGATCCACAGCAGCATCGAGCCTTCGTGGTTCCCCCAAACGCCGGAGATCCGATAGAGCAGCGGCTTCGCCGAGTGGGAATTCTGAAAGACGTTCTCGACCGAAAAGTCGGACACCACGTAGGCATAGGTGAGCGCCAGAAACGCCACGGTAACGAGGCCGAGCTGCGCGACAGCGGCCGTCGAGCCGACCTTCATCAGCCGCTCGTCGCGCACGTGTGCGCCCCACAGCGGCACGACCGTTTGCAAGAGAGCGACCGCCAGCGCGAGGATGAGCGCGAAATGTCCGATCTCGATGATCAAAGCCGGTTCGAGCTCCTCAGTTCCCGGATTGCTGCCGGCTCATGTGCTGCCACACGCCCTTTTCCTTCAGGGCATCGGCCACCTCGGGCGGCATGTAGTTTTCGTCATGTTTGGCCAGCACTGTATCGGCAAGAAACTTGCCGCTGGCATCGAGACGCCCCTCCGTCACCACACCTTGGCCCTCCCGGAACAGGTCTGGGAGCACACCTTCGTAAACGACGTTGATCGTTTTGACCGTATCGGTCACGCCGAACTCGATGCGCGAGCCTTCTCCGCGCCGAACGGAGCCCTCCGCCACAAGCCCGCCGAGCCTGAACCGCTGGCCGACGGGAATTCCCTTCTCCGCGACTTCGCTCGGCGTATGGAAAAAGACGATGCTGTCGCGGAGAGCGAACAGCACGAGCAGGCTTGCCACCGACAACAAGCCGACGCACGCGAGGATCAGGACGGCGCGTCTCTGCTTCCGCGTCATCGACGTTCCCTCGCCAGCATCATGACTCCAACCCTAGCTGCCGTGCTGTCTCATCAAGCGCGGCGAGTGAGGATTCATCCCCACGAAACACAGTGCGCGCCTTGGCCAGGGCGTCGACGGCCTTGTCCTTTTGCCCGAGGACCACATAAGCGCGCAGCAGCCTCTGCCAGCCAGCCAGATCCTTACCATCGGATTCGAGACGTTGCGCCAGACCATCCACCATCCGCTGGATCATGGCAGCGCGCTCCTCGGGCGCCAGCGACTCGACTGCCTCGATGTCCTCGGCCGTAGGACCGCGGCGTTCCGGCCGGTCTCTTCTTTTCATTCGCTCGGACAGCATTGCGATGCGCTGCTCTACTGCCGGCCGCCAGTCCGCATCCGCAGGCGCATCAGCGACGAGCTTCCGATACGCATCGAGAGCGCCAGCGAGGTCGCCGTCCTGCTCTTGCGCAAGTGCAAGCCAGAATCGCGGCTCAGGCCGCGTGGGCTCCAGCTCTGCGAGCCGCTGAAACGTCCGCCTCGCTTCCTCCGTGA
>QGVC01000607.1 GCA_003242645.1 Pseudomonadota bacterium | reverse complement strand
GAGCGGGAGGAAGGGGGAGGGGGAGGTGAGCCATCGGCGCGGCGACGTGCGCTTCAGCCCGAGGGTGTCAGGAACGATGTGTAAGGAGGTTTCTGTGAGTTTACCATTAAGGGGAGACTCACATGACGACCGATACACCGATTACTCCGGAACTGTTGGACCAGCTTCTTGCGCACTACAGCAAGCCTGAGGACCTGACGGGGGAGAACGGGCTATTCAAGCAGCTGAAGAAAGCGCTGATTGAGCGGGCACTTAGCGCGGAGCTGACGGAGCATCTTGGCTATGAGAAGGGCGATCCGGCCGGCCGTGGCACGGGCAACAGCCGCAATGGGAGGAGCTCGAAGACGCTTTTGACGGAAGATGGCGAGCTGGAGATTGCTGTTCCTCGCGATCGGGCCGGCAGCTTTGAGCCGCAGCTGATAGCCAAGGGCCAGACCCGGTTCGACGGCTTCGACGATAAGATCCTGAGCCTGTATGCCCGGGGCATGACGGTTCGGGAGATCCAAGGCCACCTGGCGGAGCTGTATGGCGCCCAGGTCTCGCCGGATCTCATCAGCCGGGTGACCGATGCTGTGCTCGAGGAGGTTCGGGAATGGCAGAACCGGCCGCTTGAGGCCGTATACCCGATCGTCTTTTTTGATGCCCTGCGGGTGAAGATCCGTGACGAGGGCATGGTCAAGAACAAGGCGGTCTACGTCGCGCTGGCCTACAACGGGGACGGCGAGAAGGAGGTGCTCGGGCTATGGATCGAGCAGACGGAAGGCGCCAAATTCTGGTTGCGCGTTGTCAATGAGCTCAAGGCGCGCGGCGTCAATGACATCCTGATCGCCGTCGTCGATGGGCTGAAGGGATTTGCCGAGGCGATCACATCGGTCTACCCCCAGACGCTGGTCCAGACCTGTATCGTGCACCTGATCAGGAACAGTCTGGCCTTCGTCTCATGGAAGGACCGCAGGACAGTCCTGCCCTGGATCAAGGCGATCTATCGCGCCGAGAACGCCGATATGGCGCTGGTGCGGCTCGAGGAGTTCGAGGCCGAATGGGGCAAGCGCTATCCTGCCATTGGCCAGATCTGGCGCCATGCCTGGGAGCACGTCGTGCCGTTCTTCGCCTTCGCCCCGGGAATTCGCAAAATGATCTACACGACGAATCCAGTCGAGGCCCTGCACCGGTCGCTGCGCAAGATCATCAAGACCCGCGGCAGCTTCCCGACCGACGAGGCCGCCTTGAAGCTGCTGTACCTTGCCATCAAGAACGCCGGCGTGCACTGGCGCCGGCCCGTTGAATGGACCGCCGCCATGGGGCAGTTTGCCATCCAGTTCGGCGAGCGGTTTCCGGGGTCAGCGCGCTGACCCCGGAAATCGAATGTCACCGATCACAGAGACCTCTTACACAAAAGATCGGACACTCCCCACCGCCGGGGTTCGTCGAGGCCGATCTCGTTGCGCATTCCGGACCGGTGGCGAGCGGTGCATTCGTCCAAACTCTGGTCGTCACGGACATTGCCTCTGGATGGACGGAACTTGCGCCGCTTCTGGTACGCGAGCAGACCTTGTTGGTCGACGTGCTCGGCGAGATCCGGAAACGGCTGCCGTTCCCGCTGCTCGGCCTTGATGTCGACAACGACACCGTCTTCATGAACGAGGCGCTTCGCGACGACTGCGCGGCCGAGAAGATCGAGCTGACGCGCTGCCGACCCTACCACAAGAACGATCAGGCGCACGTGGAGCAGAAGAACGGGGAGATCGTGCGGCGCATGGTCGGCTACCGCCGGTATGAGGGCATTGCCGCGGCGGCGCTATTGGCGCGGCTCTATGATCCCGCAAGGCTTTTTGTGAATGCGTTCCAGCCGTCCTTCAAGCTCGCGAGGAAGACGCGTGAGGGCGCCCGCATCACAAAGCGCTACCATAAACCGTTGACCCCCTGCGATCGGCTCCTTGGCGATGCGCGCGCCTGCGAGGCCGGGCAGCAGCGTGGGCTTGAGCTTCGAGCCGATCCGGATCCCGTCCGACTGCTGCCCGAAATCCAAGGCCCCCAGAAGGCGCTGCCCGCGCTTGCGGCCG
>QGVC01000170.1 GCA_003242645.1 Pseudomonadota bacterium | reverse complement strand
GTTCACCCCCGCGCATGCGGGGAACACCGCGGAGGACGAGGCCACGATGCGTGCGGTCTAGGTTCACCCCCGCGCATGCGGGGAACACGATATGTTCGGTGGCGGGACATACGCGCCGGACGGTTCACCCCCGCGCATGCGGGGAACACCATCAACAAGCTGAACGTCGGGGCGCTGGAGTCCGGCTCACCCCCGCGCATGCGGGGAACACTCTAGCGTGAGCGTTGGCCAGCATCGCCTGGCCGGTTCACCCCCGCGCATGCGGGGAACACACTTGCTCTATATCCTTGAAAATACAAGAAAAATCCAGCGCGCTACAGGCTACCGGACGGAAAAGGCCAAGAAGGCTCGAATTCTTAAACAGCGTCGCTTTCGGCAGGAGTGCTGCCGTCGGGCGGGAGAAAGCTCACGAGCTTCAGTCCATGCCAATCGACTGGTGCTCGCCGGTTCCTGCCCAGCGTCACGAAATCGAATCCGGATTCCGTATTCGTGCTCCACGCCATGACGGCATTGCCGTCCTCGATGCCGGCTTCGATCTGCGACCAGATCATCTCCCGCACCTTGCGGGATAGCCGGCCGACATACACGCCCGCGCGGACTTCCAGCAGCCAAACGGCCAATCGACCGCGCAGGCGAGCTGGCGCGTTCTCAACAACGATGACCAACATCGCCCGGACCGTCCGGAATGGGAATGGCTGGCAGCACCGCCTCCTCCGGAGGCTTCGGCGGCTCCAGGCCGCCGGCGCTCAGCACCTCTTCGATCGTCGGTATGATCCGCGCGAGCAACTTTGTCTCACGAAACACGTCACGACAGGCAAGACGAACCCGCCGCTCTGCATCCTCTCTCCCTTGAGCAGCGATACGGAAAGCAACGGGAACGACCGTCTCGAACTTGAAGAGATCAGCGATGTCGTATACGAAGGACAGCGGTTTTCCTGTGTGGATGAATCCCACCGCGGGTGCGTATCCGGCTGCCAGCACCGCCGCCTCCGTCACTCCATAAAGACAAGCGGTGGCCGCACTCAGGCAACGGTTGACATGATCGGAGCTGCCCCAGTCCTCCGGATCGTATTTCCGTCCCTTCCAATCGACACCGTAGCGCCTGGCAATCCGCTTGTACATTTCGCGCACACGGACACCCTCGATACCGCGCAATTGCTCGACGCTTCGGCGCGCCGGTGGCGGCTCTCCGAAGCGGAGTTGATACATGTGCCGAACGACCTTCAACCGCGCATCGTCGTCCAGCGCCAGCCTGGCCTGGTAGAGGAGCCGGTCCGACCGCGCGCCTCCAGGCTGCCCGGCCGCGTACAGCCGCACGCCCGCTTCGCCGATCCAGACAATCAGCGTGCCGGCCCGCGCGGCTAACGCAACGGCGCGGTGCGAGATGCGAGTGCCGGGCTCGAGCATCAAACACGCAACACTACCCACTGGTATATGCGTGCGCGTCCCGTCCTCCGACATTGCAACAAACGCACCGTCGAGCACATCGATCCGGCTGTGCTCGACGTACGCGAGCGATATGCGTTCCTTGATCGCGATGGGCTTGAGCGGAGGGAGCATCTCAGGCTGGTGCGAGACTCAGTAGCCCACAACCGAACGCCTTGGCAGGCCCTATACCGTGACGGACCAGCTCCAGAAGCCTCTGCGGGTCGTCGACGCTGAGGATGCCTTCGAATCTGACGGGCACGATCTTGCCGACGTCTCCCTGCCTCCGGAAGTACAGCGGCTGTCGAGCCGCAATATCCACGGCGCGCACCTTCGCCGCCCCTTCGAGCTTCCGCCGTAGCCACGCCTCTTGTTGGTCGGTCCGAATTAATGGCACCCGGCACGACTTTGGTTCACCTCTCCGGTTCAGCCGCCCGCTACTGTCCTTGATCGTCTTGACGGGATTCGCCGTGAGATGAAACCTCAACCACTGACCCTCCTTCAGGGCAGGGGCGAACGGCTTCGTAGCCAGCACGGTCACACCGTCGTCGCCCGCCACCGGCGCTTCTGGTGACTGCAGCAAGACCATCAACCGACCGCCAGGCACCTCCGTCTCTCTTCGAAAGAGGAAGCTCCTCGCGGCATCAGGGCGACCGGCAAACAGCTGCCAGAGTCCCCGATGCCACTGGTACGGATCCCTCGTCCATGGTGCCGTGAGCTCAACTTTGCTCAGGTACATGGGCATCTCCCGATCGATGCTTATGAACGTAAATGCGCCGGATCTCGAACTGCCGTGGACGCGTGATGACCGGCTCGTCCCGCACTCTCAGCTGGGGAAGCTCAGGGCTGCCCTCCTCGCTGTAGATGGTTCCATCCACAGGCGGCACTACTGCAAGCGCCGCGACGGCATCGATCGCCTCTACCTCCGCCTGATACAGCGGCCGCGCCAGAGGGCACGAACGGCGTCCGAGGCTTGGTGTGAACACAGGCCTGCGGATTGCCTGTACGAGCTGCGAAAGCGTCACCTCCGCGAAATCCGTCTCCCAGACGGCGACCGTGAATCCCGCGCCCGCGCTCGCAGGTACCAGGTACTCTCGACGCGAAACGACCGGATGTTCATTGACCCTACCACCCACCTTGCGCGCATCCAGCACAGTGTGGAAGTCCGTAAGGCGATGGAGTTCGCCATCCGCCCTGACGGCGAACCGCAGGCTTCGCGAAAGACCCCGCTGGCCTTGCTCGTCCTCTCGTCTGATTCCCAGACACGCTCCGAGCAGGCCTAACAATCCGCTGCGACTCGGGAATCCCATGGTGGGGCGGTAATCCTCGTATGTGTGATCACCCCACGCTTGCATGGGGCCCTGCAGTTTCAGAATGAGGAACCGGCGCATGGTTGCGCCCTCACTCCCGCCCGTCCTGAGCAATCCATTCCTTCAGCGCAGAGAGTGTCGGCAGCCGCGCAGGCTCACCCTCTGTGGGTAAGTCGTCGAGCGCGAACAGGCGGGCGCTGTCATCGAGCTCGTAGGCCTGACGGGTGTTCCTCCAATGCTTAAGCAGTCTCTGTAGCGAAGGAGTCCGAAAGCCGCGTTCCCCGTTCGCACGAACAGGGTTCTCGAAGGCGTTCGCCAGCGAAACAGGCATGTCACCGAACGTCACCAGGACGGCGTCAGCGAGATTGTGTGCTGCGAAGCTCTGCTGTTTTGCTGATGGAACCACGGTAGCGAGCAGGTGCGCTACGTGACTCGCAATCTCAAGCGCTCGTTCTCTGGAAGCGCCACCGAGGTTCTCCTGAAGCTGACGCAGATTGAGACTGGCATACCGGTAGAACACGCCGCTGGAGAATTCCTGCGTATTGAGGTGTCCGGCGCCGGACTCACCTGCATCGGAGATCAGATCGTCCACAGCCGTAAACCAGTCGATATCGCTGTCCACCGCATGCGTCGTGAACACGTGCGCTACGGCCAAGGCACCGTCCACTGGCATCATCAGACCGGATGTTGCCATGCGACCGCAGAGTGCGACGTCCACCGCTTGCCCAATACTCTTGCGTAGATCCGCGCCATCCTTGCTTATCTGCTTGAACACCTTCTCGAGATCTCGCCCTTCCCGCTCGGCAGCCTCGATCAGTTCGCACAGCTTCGCGACCTCAGCCAGGATCCATGGCGCAACGGCATCCGCCTCGGTGTCGTCAGCGATGCTCTCTTTCCCCGACAACGCTTCAATCGCACGGCTCACGAGCTTTTCTGAGAAACGCCCGTTCAGGGTGCGAATACACTTCTCACGGAAGCGCCCAAGCTCCCGCGTGCGCACCGAGGGTTCCCCGAGGTGCTGCCGGTAGTAGTCGCTCGTGCGAATAGCGCGCTTGAGACTCTGGCTGGAGATCCGTACACGCCGCACCCCGCCAAAGACCGTGGACTTCTGCATGTTCATGTCGTCCCGGTTCAGGCAGGACGGACTGTGTGAGATCAGGACGTGATAATTGACGTAGTTCTTCATATTCCAATTCCTTCTTCACGGCATCAGACAGCGCTTTCTGAGTCAAGCCGGCTGCTCTTCAGGTAGTAGTCCTCCAGCACGCGACGCTTGTCTTCTCGTGACCAGCGCAACAGGATTGGCCCCAGAACGTCCCAGTCAGCGGCCGGACTTGCATGCTGTAACAGGCGACGCAGCTGAACCACGTCGTTGGGATAGGCGCTGCGGATAACCTGGAACAAGCGCCGTTCGTTGATCTGCGCATCCGCGAGCTCAGCGCCGAGCCGCTTTCCCTTGCCGTGCGCTACCCAAGGAAGACAGAAAACGACGCGACGAATTCCGTCTCCCGGTTCAAGATCCGCCACAAGTCGATAGAATGCAGGGCGCTCGCTGAGCTCCTCGGGGTTCGCGACTCGCCTGAGTTCCGCTCTCAGGCCAGGCGGCAGCTTGTCGAAGCGCTCTCGCAGCTTCGAAAAATCAACTCTCTCTGACATCACTCTCCCCTCAGCTTTCGCAACCCCGTGTGCAACTTCAGCTTCCCGGCTGCAATGGCGCCGATGAACTTCGGATCATGGGCATACGGCTCGATCGCCTCTGCGTAGATCTCTCGAGCCAGCGTAGAGAGCTTCTCAACCGTCCGAGCACGAAAGCTCTGAAAGCCGTCATAGTCCATCTCCTGAAGCGCTTCGTGGATCAGAGGTTCGCTGCGTCGGTAATAGGCCCTTTCAGCGTCCTTATGGAGATCAACGCCAATACCCTTGAAAGTACCTTTCTTCCCCTTCACCACCAAAGACAGGCTTCCGTACAGTACCTCCTTGACTCTCAGGCCAAGATCGACGATGTCTCCGAGCTGATCTTCAGCGTCCTCCCAGCCTGGAGCGAAACTGAACAGTTCATGGCGGCGCTCGATCACACTTGCCTGATTGTTGCGGTAACCACCGATCAGTAGTTGAAGCCGTCCCCCACTGCGTCTCATCCGTCGACTGCTGATCACGGGCGCGGGCGCATACCCTTGCTTCTCTTCTTCTCGCTCGAACAAGAACTGAGACAGCTGGGTCCACGCTGGTGCCAACGATGTGAAGGAAGCAAAGCGGACGCTTCGTTGTCCGTTCTTTTCTTCCCACTGTCTCGGGCTGTGCGGGTGAGGCCACACACCTTCCAGTTGGTACGCGAATTTCTCCTTCCTGAAACCCGCGTATAGCCGGTCGGCCTCACCGCCGCAATGGTCGCAACGCCCGCCCCCGGACGGCAGTAGTTCGACATGGGCGGGCTGCCAGAAAAGCCCTCGCAGCAGGCCGATTGAGCCCGCTACGATCGTCTTGCCCGCTGGGATCGGGTCGACCCACACGGGCAGATCACCGGCCGAAGAGTCGTAGCCCGGTAGAAGGCGATCCAGCTCAGTCAACGGGAGAACATTCTCCCAGATGCGCTGCCGCAGCCTCCGGGCATCGATGAGCGTCGTGATCGGTGCAGCTCCGCGGAGGCTGCCCTTGAAGCCACCTCCAAAACTAGGACTGTTGCTGGCCTGGTTAAACAGGGCTATCGCCACGCAGCCGCCGCAGACAGCGTTGATCTCCCCCTCTGCATTAAAGAAGGCATGGTTGTTGCCCTCCGGGAGACCAATGAACAACTTCTGGATTGGCGTGACGTCCTTCGCAGAGACGCCGCGAATTTGCATGAATGGTGTCCGGGGATGATCCAGATCGAACCATTCCCTGAAACGCCCCGCGGCGGTTTGAAACTCGGCTTCTGACAGCGGCGCATTCAGCCTCGCCCGCAGCGCGGCCTGGTCTGCCGTGGGAAACAGCACTTGCGTAAGACTTACGAGCAGCTGGAGCGCCGCCAGCTCCATGTCATCCCTGGGCAGCGCGAGCTCCCAGTCTGCATCTGCGCAGAGCACTTCCTGCAGTGTGATGTGGCGGAAGCAGCCAGCCTCCGTCACGGGGATCCAGGCATCATGCAAGAGATTCATAGCAGCTGCATCTCCAAGCCGTACTCCTCGGTGTACCGCAGCCTTATCTCGTCCAGCTCCGCCACCCATCCCTGGGCCGCCTCCTGCATCGGGAGGCGATAAATTCCTTCATGAGCCGGCGGGAGAAAGCCCTTCCAGCTTGCCGGCACGGCGACGGAATGCTGGTTGATGGCCTCAGCCCTCTCCCACTCTTCGAGCGACTCGAGGGCACGGCCATTCAGGAGCGCCCCGTCCTTCAGTGGCAGGATGGTCAGGCTCATCTCGCCGTCGCGTGTAAAGACTTGGATGCTGTCGTCATCGTCGAAAACTGTGGCTTCCCCGCGCGCGAGCTGCTGCGCATCCTCCCAGGCCGCCCTTTGCTTCACATTCCACTTATCCCAAGCTTGCACGATATCGTCGGGTTCCTCCGGCCAGTCATCCTCTGTGTACACACGTTCGATCCAATCTCGATAAGCAGCGGGGAAATCGATCTGCGCATTGCGCATCAACATTTCCTTCGTCCGCCACATCACACGCACGTTTCCGTAGATGTACTTGTGCCGACCGAAATCGGACTCCTTCGGCAGGATCACGGACACTACAGGCTGCTCGAAGCCCGGCGGCCGGGATCGCTCATGCCGATGCAGCCGTCCGAGCCGCTGGAACAACAGATCCGCCGGACAGAGCTGCGTCACCATCCAATCGAAGTCGAGATCGAGGCTTTGTTCCACAACTTGCGTCGCCACGAGCACGCGCCCACCACCGAACGTTGCATTCGGCCCATATCGCTCCTGGACCTGAAGCTCACGCGCTTGCCGTTCGCAGAACTGATATCGCGCGTGAAAGATATCGACTGGCACATCAGTCGCAGTTGTCCGGAGCAAACGAGCCAATCGTTGCGCGTGATCCACAAGGTTGCAGATTACGGCGACTCGCGCACCTTCACGGGCGGCCGCCAGGATTCGCGCACATATGTCGTCACCGGGAAAGCCCTCTGATTCCACCTGTAGCTCGACGCGAACGGAACGAGACTCGGGCCGATGTGCCTCATCAGGCTGAAATGCGATGGGCTTGCCATCCGCGTCGATGTGGGTCACCAGCGGATAGGGAACCAGTGCATCCAGCTCTCCTCTTGCGCCCCAGGCTCGCGCCAACCGGCGGCGCTGAACGTACGGCAGCGTGGCCGACAGCAACACGACTGCCCCGCCGGCAGCCTTCTGACGTCGAAGCACCTCTTCCAGAAGCCCGTACATATAGCTGTCATATGCATGCACTTCGTCCACGATGAGCACGCTTCGGCCGATACCGAGAGTGCGGACGAAAGCGTGCCGGACAGGAAGGACGCTGAGCAGCACCTGGTCGATCGTGCAGACGCCGATCTGGCCAAGGAATGCTCGCTTGCGACTCTGAGCCAGCCAGTCTGCACATTGCACGAGCGCTTCGGCGTCGCTCTGCACTGTGGCAGGCCTTGCCGCCGCTCTGAGATCGATGAACGTGGGGTCGTATTGAGACTTCCCATGCGCCATCACGACGTTGACGCCGGACTTGGGAAACAAGCGAGGAGCGGCGGCCTTCAGACGGTCGAGCATCGCGTTGGCTGTCGCTTGGGTCGGAAGCGCGAATACGATACTCTCGGCACAGTCGGTCGCCAGCAGATGCGCAGCGTACGCTAGAGCCGCCTCAGTCTTGCCGGACCCGGTCGGCGCCTCGATTAAGGTCAGACCGGCGGCACGCGGAAGCCGATCCACCAGGGTCTGGACCTGGCGAGGCTGGCGCTGCGGAAACAAT
>QGVC01000169.1 GCA_003242645.1 Pseudomonadota bacterium | reverse complement strand
CTGCGCGACAAATAGCGAGGCAGCATGCTTGCGGTCTCGCAAACCGCCCGTCATGATGCGTCTGCCGCGACACCAGACTTCTCATCCAGATCGTCGCGCCCTTCTCATCCAGATTGTCGCTGTACACATCGCTGCGGAGCAATAGCAATGGGACGATTACATGTAGGATGTACGGCTGGTCGGTAAGAGATGTGTGGACTCTTGAGGAACTCACCGTGATGGTGGAAGACCAGGAGACCCTGGAGCGAACGCTCGAGGATCTCGAGGCGGGCAAGATCACCATCGATTTGGCGATCCAACGGCTTCGCGCCGCTGTGCCAGTCGGGCTCCAGCGATGTCCTTTCTCATCCGGAGACGATGCCTCGACAAGCACCGTTTTCCGCTCACCTCATCTCTTTCCGATTCGCACCGGCCTAAATTCTTGAACGTCGAAGCTGACGTGAACGGAGGCGAGTTCGCAGGCAAGCAAGCCCGCTCTCACCCGCGCGCCCCACGCCCAGCCGTGCAATGAGGCGCGAGGCAACGTCAGATTTATGCTTCCGGTGTACGCATTGGTGAGCACACTTGCCCATGATTCCCGCGCATCTTGAGATGCGACAAGCCAGCGCACTCGCGATTCAGCGGTCTTCGTGAGAGAACCCTGGATGAGATCCGGGCTCAGGAGCACTTTGTCCGAGTCGCTGTGAATGAGCAGGTCGAGTCCATTCGGCATGAACAGCGCCCGAAGTACCCGCGATGACCAGACCCAAAGGTGGTTGATCAGCAACCACGCCGGCAGAAGCAGCCGACCCTCCTCCGATTCGTGAGCGTAGATAGCATGCTGAGAGGCAGCAGCGCCATCACCTAGCATCGGGCCCAGCACTTCCCTTGGCTCGAGCAGCGCGCCAAGGCGCGAGAGGTCATGGATGACGAACCGACGCACTTCAGTGCCCTGAATTCTGAGCCCTACCGTGCCCGGTTCGCATGCTCTCGCCCTGATAAGCTCGCGCGGATGCTGCAAGTCGTAGACCCAGCGACCGCGACGCCGTCTGCATACTCGGAAGTACCAATCTCCGTCGTGCCACGTCCAGCTCTGTAGCCATGCGGGCACTTCCGGCCCGGTGAAGGAGGGACAAAAGCTTACGAACACGGCAGCCCCTCGCGCGCGGCTGCGACTAGAGAAGCACCCTTGTCGACCAGGCGACCCACATTGATCCGCGCCTGTCGCAGCATGAGCCAATCCTTGTCTCTCTCATCACTTGCCTGCATCACAGCTCTCAGACGCCGTATCTGAAAGGCCTCGATCGATTCCCTTCGCGCCGCCAGTGCTTCAGCAGTTCTCGGCAGTTTTGCCTTGTTTCGGTAGAAGGTTGAGGCCATCCGAAGCGCTGCCAGGATCCGGGTTTGAGTGATCCGTACAGGTGGCTCGAGGTCAGCCAGCCGATCGGCCTCGCAGGCAACTGCCCGAGCGAGCTCCATGTCCCGTTCGTGCCAGTTCACCCGGAGCTTGGGCTCTCGCTTGGGACGCTTCGGTCCGTGTGCGAGCAGCCACTCTCGGTCATCGCGGTAAA
This sequence comes from Pseudomonadota bacterium, assembly GCA_003242645.1. Next base: position 6,091 of record QGVC01000169.1, on the reverse strand, counting down.
GTCGCATGTAGAGCGATTTAGCCATCCGCCGGAGCTCAGTTTTCGTCGCTCCAGGGTGCTTCCTGCAGTGCTCGAGCCAAGCCTCGCGGTCACGGCTTCCCGTCTTGCGAGGGGGTATCCTCGCGGGCAGTCGTATCGGCTTGATGAGACGATCCGCCGTCTTCCAGTCGCAGCCCAACCGGGTTGCAATCGCGCGAGTGCTCAATCCTTCCTTCGCCAAGGCGGCGGCTTGCGCGCGGAGCTCAGGTTGCAACGACTTCCCGCGAAGCTCCGGTCGGCGGCTCTTAGACGAGCTCGCGCTCGGCTCGGCGACCGAGTCCAGAACGAGTTGAACCAGCACATGCTTCAACGGATGCATAGCCCCTTTGGGCTTCCGCCGCGCGGCGTCGACCCAATAGGGGAAGCCGTCTGGACCAAGCTCCGTGAACATTGCCCCGAGGAACGGCCTCGGCAGAACGCTCTCCACGGCCTCGCGAAACCGTGCAGGGGCCCCGTAGCGACGCGCGAACCCGTACTGTGCCATCACTGCTCGGTAATCAAACCGCCCGCGCGCCGGCGACCCTTCAAGCAGTCTGCGCGATCGCCTCGCGATCTCGAGAAGCACTTCTGGCCGGTCGCAGGGAGGACGCAGTACTTTCGCGCGCTTGAGGAACTCCGGCTGCGCGTAAACATGCTCGTAGCGTCGAACCGGCCGGAAAGGCACTTCGGTCTCCAATAGGCGCTCGCCGTGCTCCGCACAGACGAAGACTCCCGGCAGGTGGTGGTGCCTGCGCCAGTAGGTTTCTCCAAGCTCACGGATATCGCGCTCCATGCAGAGCGGGCACAGTCGAAAGTACTCCATAGGCCTCACCCCCGACGCACTAATGCCGAGCGCCATGTGGAGATGCCCCGTGCCGGCGAGGAGGTGTCCGACCGCTGCTTCCCGCTGTGGCGCCGACAAGAAGTAGGTGTAGTACGGGAGGAGCGTATGCTCGAGTGCAATGGAACGGGCGTCCGTCCCCCATGCACCCCCCGACGCCGCAACGAGGCGTTCAAGCGATCCGGGTAAGTCGGGGCAGGCCGGTTTTGTGACGCCCTGATAAAGGGCCCGCAAGAAGGGCTTCGCGTTCCAGTACCCCACATAAACGGCCGACCTCGCGATCAGGCTGTAGAGCAGCTCATCCGGGTATGGCGTCGGCAAGTTCGGAACCATGATCGGCATAGTGCTTGCCCGCGCATCCAGCCTACTCATCGGTGTTCTCCTCGACCTCGTCGCCCTTGTCGACTGATTCGTAGTACAGCTTGCATGCGGCCCTCGTCAGCGCACGAGCCGACTGCGCCTTTCCGTTCATAACTCTCAGGACGAGCTGTTTCGCCTCGGTTTCGCTGATGGAGAGTGCGCTCATGACCTTCGCGCAGGCTTCCGCCATTGTCGACGCGTGAGTCGGCAGCTGTACGTGCTCCTCTTGCGTCACGGGCATGAGGCGTCTCAGCTGCTCGATGTGCTCGTCAATCTGGTAGGGCATCAAGTCGTCGTACTTCCGTATTCTTGCTGGATCTCCAGACCTTAATGCGCTCAGCATTGGCTGGACCGCGGAGAACTCAGTTCTCGCCACGTGCCTAAATACGTTCGGAGTCAGGGTCTCATCGCCTTTCCACAGCGCATAGAGCTGGGCCACGAGAAACATGTCGACGATAAACGCACGTACTCCTTGCGTTTCTTCGTAGATCACCGCCCTCATCTCATCCGTCAACTCTCCTGGCCGCCGAAGCCATTGGAAGCGCCATAACGCTTGTACGATGGCATTGAACTCTGCGCCGGGCTTTAGCGGATCCCATCGCTCACTGCCGAAGATTCCTGCTCGGCGTGCATGGCGCATGTCCAGTTGAAGCACGTTTGTCGCCTTATAGGTGCCGAGAAGGATGATCGGGACCTTCAGATCGTTTACGAGCTCCTGGAACCAGTTCAACATCACTTCTCGACCACCACTTCTCTTGGCGCAGAGGTTCTGCATTTCGTCGAGCACGAGAAGGCCGAGGTGGTGTGCCACCGCGAATTGCTTGACTTTCACCCGGTAGTAGCCTTCGCCATACCGGCGCCAGTTGGAGGCTGGAATACTCGATGTCCCAAGCAGCTCGTCGAATGCCCCTACCACGGAGGCCGCAAGGTCGAGTACGTCTCCGTTCTTTGGACAGTCGACCTTCAACCAAACAACCTGCGTCAGATGATGGTCTGGATGCCAAATGCATTGAGGATAAGAAGCAAGCACCCGCTCGATACTCGTCGACTTCCCCATGCCCGATCCACCGATCAGGGAGTAACTACAGATCGGCGCAACGGCGGAGAACTGGTGCGGCAGCGCGACACCGGCGGCCTGAGCCTCAGCATAGGTTTTCTGCAGCATCGCCTTACGCTCTGGCGAATAAGGGTGCCGATAGCCGTATCCCCATCGAATGAACTGATCGACCCGTCTTGCGAGCTTGGCATGCACCGCGAAGGGGTAGAAGAAGTGCTTGAGGTTCGCGACGAAGTACGAGCGCGTATGGGCATCGGCTTCGAGTTGCGACGGGTCGAAATCCGGCTGTCCAAAAAGCGTACGTAGCCAGTCCTCGTCGGATCGTACAGGTGGGAGCGCGTCGATAAGCGGGTTCCCCGTGTGGAGCGGATGCGACTCCGGTACGTAGACAGCCTCGAACGCGTTGCGGAAGAGCGCAGGCGCGTTCTTCTGCGGGAGGGCGTTGCGAAGACCAATGCTTATCATGATTCACACCTTCTAGTTCTTGTTAGTAGTGGTGGTGAAGAGGTCGTTAACGAACTGAAGCGCCTTCTCCTCAACATCAAAAGGCTGCTCCGGAGTGACGTCGATAACGTCACCTTTTTCATCGATACCTAGGTGGCCGGCAAGCGCTTCGGCGGTCATCGCTGCAAGCTCGGCCTCGCGATTCGCGCGAATGTTCTTGAGACGTTGCCTATCCGAGAGGAAAGGATCGCGGTTCGCTTTCGCGGCTGCCTTTGCGGCAGCAACGCCGGTCCGGACGATGCCATGCATCTTTGTGGTGACAGGTTGGTTCCGCCATTTGGCGGCCGCGTTCTGACGGTTCTTTTGAAGGTCAAGAGCCGCGAGCTCTGACAGCGTGTAGGTGGCGAATCGCTCGCTTCTCGGGGCAATCGGAAGAGATAACATTGTGCCCCGATCGTCGTCGGAAACGACGAACGCCTCGCCAAGACGCTGCGGATGGATCCGTACGCTGAGTTCACGACCCTCGGTGAAGGCACGAAGGAACCAGTTCTGCTCGCGAAGCTTGGTTCCGTAGTACCAAAGCCCGCGGCAATAGTGCAGCCCACGCTTTTGCAGAACGACCTTCTCCTCGGGCCACAGGTAGCGAGCAAGATGGTCTTCCGAGAACTTTCGCGCTTCGCAGCGAAGATGCTTGACACCCCAATGCCACAACGCGACAGGCGTGAATTCCACGTTATGGTTGATCGAGTCGGGGGTCCCCTGGTACTCGCGAATGACCTTGTGGTTGTGGATGATTATTGCGGCCAGAAGGATTCGCGTAAGTTGGTCTAGGTTCACCACGGCCTTGAGCGGAGGCGGAGTGTCGCCACGCTCGTAAAACTTCTTATCGACATAGCCGGGGATGTAAGGGCCGAATGAGCTGACCTGGACGACCCCGAATGAACGCTCTACGACACTCTTGGCTGCCCCGCAGTAGGGGGCACTGTTCTCCACATCGATTCCGAAGCCGACGCTGAGCGCCTCGGCTATCCGAGACATGCCCTCTCCGCGGTCGCTGAGTAGATGGAGTGGCATATGGCCGGTTGGCCATTCTTCAGCGGTGATTTCGATGCCGTAATGGCGGCAGAGCTCAACTTTGTCCAAGTTGCAGCTCCAAAGCGCGAGCATCGCGCCTACCCAGCAAGGGGGCTCCAGTCCCAGGTAGTAGCCGACGATTAGGCGGGAGAATTGGTCTACAACAAGGTAGAGCGTGGGTCGGCCGATAATGTGGTTCGGGTTGTAGCGAGAAACGACGTACACGTCGACGATGGTCGCGTCGATTTCGTATCGCACCCCCGGGCCGCGTAGATCTCTTAGGGTTCCAGAGGCCAGGATTTTGGTGAGCGCCTCAAAGCGACGCGGTCGGATCCGTTTCTGGAGGCGCGTTGCAAGGTCATATTGGCGCGACCAGAAGTAGCGAAATTGTTCGAATGTCGGTACGGCGTCGTAGTTCTCGATCTCGGCCCGCCCGTCAGACCTGGCGCGCACGTACTCGGGATACTGTGAGAGAAGGAGGTGGTGGTAGGCGCCGACGAGCCACGGCTGATTTTGTTTCTCGCCCATCCGAAAAGTGGCGAGAGCGACCGACATCTTCTTCCGGTGTTCGGCTGTCATCGCGATACCCCGGCCGGGCTGTATGAATCTGGGCCGCCCGGTTTTTTGGGACTCGCTGGCGGGCACTCTGGCAGTACCAGGAGAGCCACAATGCCTGTAGTCCGGCAGAAGGCTTTGCTTCCGCGGACCGCGGGCCCAATAAAGGCGCAGCACCAGGTAAAGCATCGGACGCGTCGCAATCTTCTTGCGAAGAAATTCGCGGGCCAGCTCCGCGCGACCCTTGGGATTCAGGAGTTCGTAGGGCGAATTCAAGGCAAGCTGTAGAACTTTCCAACGCTCCTCTAAGACTCGCTTCTCTGCATCGGTGAGTCCTTCGAGGTCGATCGAAGGTTCGTCCTCGTCCAGGACGACCCATTCACGCTGTGCGATGTGGTTCAGCACGACGTTCTTCGGAACACCATGAGGCATGGCCTTCTTTGTCACGTCGGTGTCCATCAGGACGACGTACTCGCCGATATCGTCGAGACCGATTTTTCCCGCGCTCACAATGTCGATGACTCGATACGTCACGTGGGCGGCGCGATCTCGGAGCAACAGGTTCTTGACGATCACAGGCATGCCACGGCTCCTCTCGGGCGTATCTGCATGTTGCTCATGGGTATTTCGGTCAAATCGGAATACGCATTGAGATCGCAAGCCAGAACTCCTCGAGCGAGAAGGTGCTTGGCGATGGTGAAGACCTCGTTAGCGCTTACACAGTGCCTGGGCGCGAGGTCGTAGCACGTTTCCGCCAAGGAAAGAGGCTTGGCTGCCTTGACCTCCGTCACGAGCGCTTCCGCGATTCGGCGGCTTGCAATGTGGTCGTAGCCGTGAAGCGCAGAAATGTCGAAGTAGCCACGAATGGAGTCGTAGTTCCTAAGAAAGTTGGGCTCGAAGGATGTTTCGTCGATCAACTTCAGCGTCACGCCGTTACGACGAACGCACTCCGCGGCGATCGCATGCAGTTCGAGATCCCGGGCCTTCAGTGCAACGGGGTTGTACTTGAAAGAGAGCGCCTCGAGCACAAGCTGGTGATCAACTCGGCGGGTAAGGAGAAAGTCGATGGTCATGACATAAGGCGTTCCGTCCGTGGTAATCGGGTGCGCATACCCGAGGTCTCTGGCGACCCGCATGGTTTGCCGGCGATCGAGCGGGAACTGCTCCCGGATGTCGAGCACGCTGTCGTCGAACTCAAACCGGAGAAAGCTTTTCCACTCCCCATCGGAGAGGAGATGGTGTACTCGCCCCGTCTTGATGCCGTAGATACGATGCGACCGCCCCCTCGACGGCAGGTCGTAAACCGTGAGCCACGGTTTATAGTTGGCTCCGTCGCCGGTTCCCCGCCCCTCCGCGAGGTACTTGCGGACCTTCGCTTCAGTGAACTGGTACTTCCTCCGTCCCATCAGTGATTCCTCTGTCCATTGCACCCCCGCCGGCGGCCGACGGCCGGGGAAGGCGCGCGCCGATAAACGACGTGGAGTAGCGACGTGCTTTCGGAGCTCGAACACAGCGGACGCGACGGGGTACCTGCGACGATCGCGACGTCCGCTAGGCAAGGAAACAGGGACAAAGGCATCTGGGGCCGGCTCAGCTGAAGTGGTCGGCAAGCAGAAGAGTCCGTTAGGAGCTGTTATTCGCCAGACCGAGACCAACGCCTCCTCAAATGTGCGAAAAGGAAGGCACGTCATCGCTCGAAGGCCCAAGTCGGAGGCCAGGAAACATCCGTCCGGAACCCCCCG
>QGVC01000606.1 GCA_003242645.1 Pseudomonadota bacterium | reverse complement strand
GGCCCACATAGTCAGCGCCATGCCGCACGACGAATACCCCGGCGCGCGCGTCCTCGACGTAGTCCACCAGCTCGAGGAGCGCGGCGGCCGGGTCTTCGATCATCGGCGACGTGCTAAGCGCTCTCAGCACGAAGGCGTTGAGATCAGGGATCAGGAAAGCTCGCGGGTTCTGTATGCGTAGCAGCGTAATCTCGGCCATGCAGTGCTCCTCGTTACAGCGAGCCAAAAGCGGTCAGAATCCAGTTCTCGCCGTCGTACTCGACGTCGCACCACTCGTCCTCATTGAGCGCCTTCAGCGGCCCGGGGCCGACGTTCAGCGCGAACCCGCCGTCGGCTGTGCGCACGATTCGGAACTTATCGCCGGCCGCAGCGGCGACGGTATCGAGTGACACGGCGCGATCAGCCGTGAGTGTCGTGCCCCACAGATGGGTTCGCGGCGACTTGCCAGGGGTGAGCGTCGCGGCCTCATCGCCGTGCGACTCAACGCCGTCACGGCGGATGAAAGCGTTGATCCTCGACCCGAACTCCTGGCAAATGTTCGCGAGCAGCGCCCTGAAGCCATTCAGGTCTGTCGGGATCGCCGGGCGCTCGATGACGGGCTCCATGTCAGCCTCCAATCAAGTCGGGAAAGGTGCAGCGATGGCTTGTCACTTCCTTGAAGGTGCCGCGCAAGTGTTCGCCGCACTTCGGGCAAGTCGTGAAGATGTCCTTCTGCGCCTGAAAGTGCTCCTGTATGCGCCTCGCGTCGTCCTTGTTCGCCTCGCGCAGCGCGCGAGCGAACTTGAGCTTTTTCTCGACCGTCATCGTGAACCTCCTACAGAGGTATCCATGTCGTAGCCTTCGAGCGCCCATAGCCCCGGCGCCGAAGGCCCTGAGCCGAACTCGACCTCAACGAAGCGCCCGGAGTCGCGAAACGGTGCGAATCGCTCCTCGCCATCCATCTTGAGCGTGTACTCGGCATCTGAGCGCAGATCGCCGTTCGGCGAATCAAAGAGCCTGATTTTAACTGTCAAGCTGCCGTTTTCCCGGTGCTCGTAGTTCGGGTAGACGCGATGCACGACGCCGTTGCGCCTCGAATCGACGAGCGGGCGGCGGCTGAAGCGCACAAAGCTGATCGGGTCCGTGCCATTCTGGTCAGGGGCGTTGAGCACGAAGATATCGCCGTCGCTCGTGCCGAACAGCAGTTGCGGGAACTCCGACTGAATCGACTGATCGTTCCATCGAACCCACAGCTCGTCGAACGTGATGCCCTCAAGGTCCTCAAACGTCAGAGCGCCCTCGCGCAAGTAGTAGCCCATTGCTGTCGCAGGGAGGTCGCGCGTCGAATGCGGCATCGGCGCATCACCGACGTCCTCAAGGTAGTGGCCGACGAAAGCGACCTCGGGCGAGTCACCCTCATCGTCGTTCGTGGGCACGACCCATATCAGCTCGGCGTTCGCTTCATCCACGATGCCTTGAGCCAAGGCGGCACGAGTGGGCGTGCTGATACGCGCGATCTCGCGCCATACGTGAGCATTGATCTGATGTGCGTTCACACCGTCGAAGCTATATTGCCCGTCGGCGCCGAAGAAGATGTGCTGGCTGGGGAAGCGCACCAAGGCTCGTGACGACCGCGGGCCGTAGCCGGCGACCGCCGTGCGGAACACGTACATCAGCGGAGGGCCGACGAACTGCGCCAGAATGATTGTCTTCGAGGAATAGATCGCCAGCTGCTCACCGATCTGCTCCGCTGCGAGCAGCGGGTCGTCGCTGTCGTTGATGATGAACTGCGCCGCCTCTAGCGTCGTGACGTTCTCCGGTTGCCCGATAGCCGATGTTCTGACGACGCCAGGGTTGAGCGCGCCGGAGATCGTCGGCGCAATGTAGAACATGGTGTTCTTGAATCGGCGCAGCGCGCGGCAAGTGTCGATATTGCCGAGCGCAGGGCGGTAGACTTGGTCGGTCGACCCATCCCACGCAACGATTGGGTCAACGCCGTTGGTCGCGTACCAGCGGTCGCCGTCGCTGCCTGACCCGAGGTTCGTGCCGTTGCGGAAAGTTTCAGTTTCGTACGGCTGCAATATGT
>QGVC01000605.1 GCA_003242645.1 Pseudomonadota bacterium | reverse complement strand
AGGTATGGACGAGCTCACGGATCATCGGCTCGGTTACGCCCACCTCCAGACCGGGCGCTTTCGGGTGCGGCGGCATTGCGGTCCCCCTCGAAGCCCAAAGTTGTATTCTGGATACCTCTTATTTCCCGGGTGCGCAACGCGGCTGCGACCTCAGAGACAGGTGGGTTTGGCAGGCTGTCGCGACTCCGCGGGCTCGAAGCAACCTTTGCCCACAGCGATCAAGAATTGCGAAGTCCAGCTGCGCGCTCGAAACGCTCCAGGACGTTCAGCAGATCGCCCGTGAGATACGCTCTCGCCTGATCCGCAATGTGCGCTGGCACACCATGGATTGCTTCTGCGACAGCGCCAGTGATGCAGGCGAGGGTATCCGTATCGCCGCCAAGACAGACCGCCGTCCGGACCGCATCCTCCCAATCTTTCGCTTCGAAGGCGGCGGTTAGCGCGGCCGGAACCGTGCCTGACGCGGAGACATCGAAGCCGCCGCGGGTAAAGGCTTGGTGCGGCGCCAACTCGTAGCCGAAGCTCCTAATAAGGCGCTCCCGGACGTTCGCGGGCTGCACGCCGTCCCGAAGGAGAAGGATCGCGAGCGCGACTGCCTGCGCGGCTTTGATCGCATTTGGATGATTATGGCTCACGGCTGATTGAGCAGCGGCGAGCTCGAGTGCTTCATGCTCGTCCTGCGCCAGCCAGCCGACGGCCGCCACCCGCATCGGCGCGCCGTTTCCCCAGCTGTTGTAGGCTGGAGCGTCGTCTGCCAGCGCCCACCTGCGAAACATGCCGCCATAGCCGCGCCTCGGATGCCGGCGAACATGCTTGCGAAGATACGCAGCAAAGTCGCGATCGCCGAGGAGCGCATCTGCGATGGCGAGCGAGCAGACAGTGTCGTCCGTAAAGCGGCATTTCGGGTGAAAAAGCGTGAAGTCGCTCGGCGGGCTGGGATGTCCTTCAAAGCGCGAGCCGATGATGTCACCCGCGATGGCGCCGATCATGGCAGCCTCCTGAGGCGCTCAATCGAAATGCAACCTACAGCGCCCGCTGCATCAGGACCGTGTCCACCCAGCGGTTGAACTTGTATCCCACCTTCTCCAGCGTGCCTACCATGCGGAAGCCGAGCGCGCGGTGAAGCCCTATCGACGCGTGGTTCTCGCTGTCGCCTATGACCGCCACCATCTGCTTCCAGGGCCCTGCAGTGCACCGCTCGATGAGTTCCGTAAGCAGTGCACGGCCAATGCCCCTCCCAGCATAACCGTCGCGAACGTAGACTGAATTTTCTATGGTGAATCGATAAGCAGAGCGCGTGCGATAGGGCCCGGCGTACGCGTAGCCGACGATTTGGCCGTCCTCCTCGTAGACGAGGTACGGCAGCCCTGCCTTGCGCACCGCCTCGAAGCGCGAGCGCATCTCCGCCTCGTCAGGCGGCACCTCTTCGAACGTGGCGAGCCCGTGCAGCACGTGGTGCCCGTAGATGGCCGCGACCTGCGCCATGTCCTCGGGCGCCGCATCCCGAATCATGTGATGTCCTCTATCGCGGAATAATCTGATGCCCTCAGCTTAAACTCTGGCAGTACCCGGAGCACAATTGCTTTTCTTGGCGATGGCCGCAGCTTTGGCGTAGGTCGCCTCAGCGGCCGCCGGAAAGGGATGCAAGATAATTGGGCAGCTCCTGCTCGTACTCAGGAAAGTAGCGGGAAATCACCGCAACATCGAAGCTCCGCAAAATCGACTCCTTTGGCTCGCGGTCGAGGAGGAAGCGGAATGAGCCCTCGATGCATTGCTCGGGGGTGAATTGGCCGCCGGTGAGCCGGGAGCAAAGGTCCCTGGACATCATCACCCGGTGCCTGGTCTCACCGGCCCCTTCGCGAACGACGACCTCGAATTCGAGGGGATCGCCGCTGCTCAGTCGCTTGATGCCGATCAATGCTGCCTCCTTAACGTTTCGGAAAGGAGCACGGGTTGTTGCCGGAGTGTGCTGCAAATACCATCTCATGCATACCCGGCGAGCGAGGCCCGGCTCGACCTGGACGATCGGCGAGGAACCCTTCAGGAGGCGAACATGAAGGCGGCTC
>QGVC01000604.1 GCA_003242645.1 Pseudomonadota bacterium | reverse complement strand
ACGCAGGACAGGTGGTGACACGCACAATGCTGCTCGAGCACGTCTGGGACTATCATTTCGACCCTCAGACGAATGTCATCGACGTCCATATCTCCAGGCTCAGAGCGAAGATCGACAGGAATTTCGAGGAATCTCTGCTCCATACCATTCGTGGCGCGGGGTACATGATCCGTGCAGGAAAGAGCTGACCCGCTCCTGCCGCGCTTCGCTCGGACGACCGCGTTCCGGCTTATGGCGGCTTATGTCGCCGTGTTCGTCACAGTGGCCGCGGTCATCGCGGGCTTGATCATCTGGCAAACTAATGAGCTGTTGATCCGGCAGGTCATCGCCACGCTGTCAGCCGAGGCCGAGGAGTTACGCGATCTCGTCCGACACCGCGGGAGTGCCGCCGCGGCCGAGGTGATCGCTGAGCGTAGCCGGCTCGCTCAGCCGAACCTCTATTTTCTCGCTGATGCCCAGGGCCGCAAACTTGCCGGGAATCTCAACCGTTGGCCTCCCGAGCTGAACGAGGGGACAGGCGGCCTGTTTCGTTACGCTGCTTCAGCGGGCAACGAAGCCGCTGAACGCGTGGCGATCGGAATGCCTGTTGCGCTGGCCGGCGGCCAACGATTGCTCGTGGCCCGCGATGTGGAAGAGCAGCGCCAATTCATTGAACGAGTGCGGACGCTTTTCCTGGTCAGTTTTGGCCTGCTTGTGCTGCTTGGTCTAGCCGGCGGAATTTTTGCCAGCCGATTAATCTTGAAACGGATCGCGGAAATTACAGCGACAAGCGAATCCATCATGCGCGGGGATCTGTCGCGCCGCATTGCCAGCAGGGGCACGGGTGACGAGCTGGATGAGCTCTCGCGCAACCTCAATGCCATGCTGGACCGCATCGAGCAGCTCATGGCCAGCCTGCGCGAAGTTTCCGACAACATCGCGCACGACCTCAAAACGCCACTCAACCGTCTGCGCAATCGAGCCGAAGCGGCGCTGCGGGAGTCGCGTTCTGCGAGCGATTATCGGGCCGGGTTGGAGCGCACGATCGAGGAGGCCGATGAGATCATCAAAACCTTCAACGCCCTGCTGTTGATTGCGCGCCTGGAAGCGGGCGCGGTGGACGAAAGCAAGGAGGTGTTCGACCTCACGGAGTTCATCCGCGACCTTGTCGAGCTTTATGAGCCTCATGCCGAGGAAAACCAGCGGCGGCTGACATTCCACGCGAATGGTCCAATCCCGGTTCGAGCTAATCGGCAGCTCATTGGCCAGGCTGTCGCCAATTTGCTGGACAACGCCATCAAGTATGGTGGTCCATCGCAGAAGGAAGCCAATTCCACCTCGGCGGGCGACATCGAAGTGGCGCTGCGGAGAACTGACACAGGTGTCGAAGTGATCGTTGCAGATCACGGCCCGGGAATTCCAGCGCTCGATCGCGAGCGGGCGCTCAAGCGTTTCGTCAGGCTGGAGGCGAGCCGCACCCGTCCCGGCACAGGGCTTGGATTAAGCCTGGTGGCGGCAGTTGCGCGGTTGCACGAAGGCCAAGTGCGGTTGGAGGACAATCACCCCGGTCTGCGCGTGGTGCTTTCCTGGCCGGTGCCCCGCGATTTGCAGTTGCCGGATAAGATCGAAACGACCGCCGAAAGAGCAGGGATCACATCATGACTGTGCTGCCGAGCGCGCGCGCTCCTCTCATTGATCGCATTCGCCGCGCGCCGCTCGGAAACGATGATCCTCGCGTAGCGGCTGCAGTGCAGGATCTCGAAGCGGACGTGATTGAGGCGGCCCGCGACGCGGGCCTCGTGCTCCCGGATCGCATCCGCCAATTCCTGAACGGCATTTTCGCCGGCTCGCCCTACCTTTCCGGGCTTATACGTCGCGATCCCTCTCGTTTGGTGCGGATGCTGGGGCAGGCGCCCGAGGAGACACGGGCGAAGCTGCTCGAGCGAGTGGTAGAGGAAGCTGGGCAGGCCCAGTCCGTTGCGGAGGTGATGGCCGCGCTCCGCCGGTTCAAGAACGAGATTGCGTTGCTGACTGCACTCGCCGACCTCGGCGGCGTTTGGGATCTGTCGGAAGTCACGGGCACTCTGACC
>QGVC01000603.1 GCA_003242645.1 Pseudomonadota bacterium | reverse complement strand
GCCTTGATCTGCGTGGTGTCGGCGGTGAGCCGGCTCGCCACCTCACCTGAGTGAGTCGTCTCGTAGAAGTCTGGCCCCAGCTGCGACAGGTGCCGGAACACGTCGGCGCGCAAATCCGCCACCACGCGTTCGCCGATCCAGTTCACGAAATAAAATCGAGCCGCGCTGGCGACGGCCAGCACCAGCCCAATGAGCATGAGCATCGAGAAGTAGCGGTTGATGAACGCCGCGTCGGAGCCGGAAAACCCGAAGTCAATGACCCGCCGCACCGCAAGCGGCAATGTCAGCATGGCCAGCGCCGCGATGAGCAGCGCCACGCCAGCCAGAACAAGCATGCCTGGGTGCTTCAACACATAGGGCTTGAGCCCCAGAAGAGGACGCAGGGAGCGGCGGGGTACCTCCGGCTTCGCTCCGGTCAACAAGGTCCGGTCCTTGCCCGCGCCGTTCAGCCCTCTCACCGCATTTCCTACCTGACTGGATGATCCCGGTTCTGTCTTACGTCAGAAAGCGCTGCCTTGGCGGCCTGTCCCGATGCCGCATCGGCCAGCATCTCTTGTGCCTTGCAGAGCTTTCAACTATGTAGGCCCAACGCATCCCTGAAATGAACGTAATCTGTCCGCTCAAGTGAGCGAGCGGGCCGTGTGTTGCCGAGAGCTGCCAAGATGAAAAAGGACATCCATCCCGACTATCACCCGATCAAGGTCGTGATGACCGACGGGACTGAGTTCATCACGTATTCGACCTATGGCAAAGCGGGCGACACGCTAACGCTCGACATCGATCCCAAGACGCACCCGGCTTGGACGGGCGGCGATCAGAAGCTCGTCGACCGGGGCGGCCGTTTGTCCCGCTTCAAGAAGAAGTTCGAAGGCCTGTTCTAATCGGGAATAAGCCGCTTAAATCGGTTTGGATTGCGACCGGGCCGCCCGCCCGGTTGCATCATTCTGTGCATGGCTGCTAGAGGTCAGCGAATGGCGGCGTTGAAGGCAGCCTGTATCGCAGCAATTTGAGCGGCAACAGGATTTTTGCTTGCTGGCCGACTTGCTTCGTTCCCCAATGCGGCTTCGAGCGATCTGTCGATCCGCAGGATACGGTCGCTTAGCTCGAAGCTTTCTTTGATAAGAGCCTGCAACTGCTGCGGTAGCTCGTCGAAATTTGGGATGTGGCTGGGCCGGCCGGTCGTGTGCAGCTTGAGACGCGCGCGCTTGCGCCGGGCTTCCTCCTCGGTGATGTCGCCGTCGCGCAGCGAGCGACGGATCAGGAGCCAGGATGCTAGATCGAGAAGCCGCGCCGTAAGCCGCATGCTCTCCGTGGAATAAGTGAGCGCGACGTGCGGTTTCAGCTGCTTCGCCTCCTGGCGGCCAGGGCCATCAAGGTAGGCTGCGGTGCGCTCGACGAGTGCCATGCCCTGCGCGTAAATTGCATCAAACTGCTCTGACGCGGCGAAGTGCTCACCGAAGGAGACGGTGACGCCAGAAACTTCGGAGCAACGCGAGGTGCTACCCATGATCTACTCACGCCACAAGTGTACCAACCACAAGACGGAACATTCTTTTGCGTGAACGTCAATCATTTCTGCCTCATTGGGCACAATTCTAGGCAGCAACCCGGTTACCCTCTGGAAAAATGAGCCGCCCGAAGGCGGCTCCAGAGTGACAGGGAGGCGTCAAACAGAGTGGGTGAGCCACTCGGCATCCAGAAAACTGGATAAGCTGCACTCTAAGCGAACGATCCTAACGGAAGGTAAATCCGTGGCTCAAAGCGGCACAGAATTACAGACCGGCAGTCTCGCGGCAGTGCATCAGCCATCTGCCCCTCCGCTGACCAATCAAAGGACCCACGAATGAAGGACGGGATCGACTCCGCCGACCTCATCCAATTGCCATTCGAGGAGCCCCCGGCGCCTGGCGAGGCGGTGGAGGTTGCGCCGGGAGTGCTATGGGCGAGGATGCCGCTTCCCGTACGCCTCAACCACGTGAACGTGTGGATCCTCGCCGATGACGATGGCTGGACGGTCGTGGATTGCGGCCTGGATTCACCTGAGACGCGCGCCGCCTGGGACAGGCTCATCT
>QGVC01000602.1 GCA_003242645.1 Pseudomonadota bacterium | reverse complement strand
AGGCACAATGTCCAGTTTACGAGGGCTGCTTATGCGATTCTCCCCGAACTCCTAGACGAAAAGACGGCGGCGGCGCTCATCGCTCTTCATGCCGCTATCAGAATCCCCGTACTGATCAACAATGACAGGCACATTCAACGCACGCCTTTGGCGCGGGTCATCCTGTTTGGATACAGTGTGGCTTTTTAGGGGAACAGGATTATCATAAGATATATCGTAAAAGAGGCGGTAATGCTGAAACTACCGTCGCTTCGATTCCATAGCCGCACTACGAGAGCTGGATCTGGGTTCGCAATGCTTCCTGTTAGACGTCGGCCCACGGTGACCTCAAGGTAATTTAATGCTATACTACCAGGAAGTAAACTACCAGGAGGTGAAGTGTGGATCACCCCAAATCTTACGTCTCTTAAGCTGCGATCTATTACTACTTCCCGTTGTATGAACCCCCCCGCCTCTATTTCAATGGTGCCATCGAAATCAACCGAATATATCGTTGGATATATTCGAGCAAAGTTGTCATCCACATACCCCTTCATTGCATCAAGGGCCGCGTGCGCATCCGCGATTCCCTGGTCCATGTGATTGAGATTCGCCGCGCTCAGAGGCGTCCCGCCGCTTGGCCCATCTTGCCAGTTTATCCTAGTGTAGGCCATTCCGATCCCTCCTAGACGTTCACAAATACGGTGTTGACCGAACTCGACCGACCGAACGCGGACACGCTGAACACGCCCACCTCATACACCGCCGTGAGCGGGTACAGGTCGGTCGCTGGGTAGAGGTCGGTCGCTGGGTAGAGCGCGCCCGGCGCGCCGGGAAGATTGGTGATGTCGAACGATGTAGCCTCGGTTTGGTGGCGCTGATATTCGGTTTCGCCCTGCGCCCGCCATCGCACCTGATAGAGTGCGACGCCTGATCGGGGCGTCCAGTCCACGTCGATAATGATGTTTCCGTCGCCGTCAATCGCCCGGACGGCCGTCACCGTCTCGGGCGGCAAGAGTCGAGTCCTCGGCGGCTCACTTACACCCAACTTCGCCTCTTTCTCAAGCCACGGCTCATGTCGTACCTTCACGCTGTCAGAGGCGATGATCTCCGTATGCCAGTCGTCGACTGTGAAATTAAGCCGTAGTTCCTCAACGGCGTAAAGCTCGGGATCCGACCGGATGCCTGTGTTGGTGACCTGGATCACGTCATAAATCCGCATGAAGGGTTGGAAGGGCACCACCAGGTAGTCTGTCGCAGGCTCGGTCTTGAGCGCCGACAGGACCGCGTTAGCAAACCGCGTCGCGGCGGCGGCATCCCGGATCGCCGATGTGTTCCCCTCCGCGATCAGGGCGGTGCGTATAGGCTCGTTGGGCTTTCGGTTGCTCAGATCCTCGGCAACGACCTCTTGTCGGTTTCCGTCCGCATCGATATACCGCACAACCACCCGATGCCGCAGGCTCGCATCGCTCGTATCCAGCGCCTCGTGCCAGATGTCCTTGGCCTCGATGCTCCACACCGGCACCATCGCCGTCGAGGGCGTCCAGTAGGTAAGCCGTATCTGTCCCGTTCCCTCGTCCAGCATGTAGCGCACGTCCTTGTCGGACTGCTCGCAAAAGCTCTGGATAGCCTGCCAAGTGTCGATATACTCGAACGTCACTTCCTCGACGAAGAAATCATCGGCGTCGGGGACGAAGAGTGTGATTACTCCTGGCCCAAACCGCTCATCGAGAAGTGCCTGGATGATCTGTGACGCGTACATGTTGCGGTACGTGATCGGATCGGTGATGAGGTCGTCCTGCAGCCGCTTCGCCATATCCCGCGCCTGCAAGTGGACGACGACACCCGCCTCTGGGTCGTGCTCAGTGCGGATGGAGTCGCCCAAGAGTCCGTGAAACACAGGCACAAAATCAGTCGGCTCGCTCCCGTCCGTGCTGATCGCCGCCTCGACCAGGATTTCGTTGTAGCGGTCGAGGAGCGGGCTATAGCGATACGCAGGCGGCAACTCGTTCCACCGGAGATTGGCGATATCACTCCAACGCAAGTGAGCGATATCACTCCACCTCGGTCGATCCTCCACGAGATTGAGCGGCG
>QGVC01000601.1 GCA_003242645.1 Pseudomonadota bacterium | reverse complement strand
ACGTCCGACTGATTGATCGGTCCGTGAATCCGAAAGCCTGAGAAGCCGAACGGTGCGGCCTGAGGCGCGTCAGGGATCAGTGGCCCGATCGAGAACAGCGTGCCGTCGGCCTTGAGCTTCCGCATCCATCCATCTTCGACAAGCCAGATGTCTACGGGGATGTCGTAGATGTATCCGAGCGCGAAGAGTTGCAGCTCGTAGTCGAGGTTCTCGCCCCGCCAGATCGCCTGCTCGGGACGGAAGCGAATGTCGCGGTACTGATCGTAGGAGAGCTTCGAGAACGGCTCCGGCAGCTCGATCTCCGGCTTGGCGAACGGACGCTGGGCCAGCTCCATGGCGAGGCGCTTGACGACCTCACCAGAAAACGCCGCCCTGTCATCCTCGCCGTTCTCGGCCTCCCCGGCCCTGGCCCAATCTGTACGCGTCGCGATAGCGAGGACTCCACTCGCCAGCGCCCAAGATCCGGCCTGCCGGAGAACGGTGCGACGGTTCACACCAATCGTGTCCATACGACGTTCGGCCCCAGTTCCTTCAGCATCATCGAGGCGTGCGCCCATACGGTCCCTCGCCCCCGGCCCTCACAGGCCGATCCAACACGTGCAATCGCTGCGTGTTGTGCCGCCGGGTCCGTTCAACTCCTTGAACTCACGCCGATTCCGCTGCCCCATATGGGTGCTCTGCTGCCCAATCAATGTGGCGGTTTTGCTGCCGTACCGGCCGCGGCTATCGGGGCAGACATGCCGCCAGGTCATGTCCGCGACTGATTCATCGGCTCCGGTCAGCGCCAGAGCTCGACAAGACGGCCATTTCTCCCAGCGATCGGGTCCGAATCGGGAAGTGCGACCTTGGGAATTTCTTCGAGTGCTTGTGTCCTATCTGCCTCAGTGGCGCGCTTGAGATCCCAATCCTCCTGGCCGCGAGGGTAGGCTCCCACGACGCTCAGGCCCGCCGATTCGCTTCTGCGGCAGTGGCTGACGCCCGCAGGAATGGCGACCGCATCCCCGGCCGTAAGCGTCACGACCGGCCCGCCAGGCCCGCCGAACTGCACGTCGACCGACCCCGCGGCGATGCCGAGGATTTCATGCGAGCGCGCGTGGTAATGGTGAAAGGGATAAATTCCGTTGACCCACGTTCCGCCCCACCCGTTCTGCGCGAAGAGCGTCTTGAACCGCTCCTCGGCCTCCCGCCCCGGCTCCGCGCTGATTGCGGAGCGATAGACGACCAGCGGCAAACGATCATTGTTGGGAATAGTGCCGTCGTCCTTGATCAGGTATGTCTCTGTCCGGAACGTCATGGCAGTTCAAGCCTCAACGTTGCGACATGGCAGCTGCGGCTTGAGCATGCGCGCGACGCTGCCGACCAGAATAGATAATCCGCGTTTCGTCCGCGTCACGGGGTGGGGCATGCCAATTCAGGAGCAGACGCTGATCGACGCCATCATGCAGGTGCGTGGGCAGGTGGACTTCCTTTGGCAGTTTTTCATGACCGTCCAGATCGCCATCTTCGCGCTCCTGTTCATCTATGACGAGGCGGTCGAGCAGCTGAACGCCTTTGCCCGCCTCCTGGCGGTCGCAGCAGTTGCACTGTTCGACTGGATCAACGCCGAAGCGCTCAAGGGCGCGTACACCTTGCTCGATGCGCTCCACCGTCAGTACCGCGCCGATTTTGGACATCCAGAACGCTTCCAGTCGGTCCTCTACGACAATTTCGTGCTCGCAAGCTTCGAGGGCCGCGTGACCATGATCTCCTTCACGCACAGCCTCGCGTTCGGTGTTGTCCTGATGGCTCTCTTCTGGCGCCGCTTCATCCAGCACCAGGCTCCGAAACGGAAGGCCTCCAACGAGGCTTAAAGACAACGATAATCAACAAGCTCACCTGCCAATCGGTTCCCCCGCATCGGTTGCGAAATCAGCCGTCGCACTACTTCTGAACACTGTTCAGATTAACCATTGTTAACCTATTCTCCCCTCCGCGAGTGCGTAGTGGGAGTGCGGGGGAGACCCATGACGCAAGTTGGCGTGCACGAGGCGCCGGAGCGGCTTGCCATAGAGTTCGTGGAAGCCATGGATCGCGC
>QGVC01000600.1 GCA_003242645.1 Pseudomonadota bacterium | reverse complement strand
CCCAAGCAAAATGAGGGAAGCCGCCCCAAAAAAAGAGCCAAAAAGGGTGCAATTCCCGCCGATGATTGCCATGAGCAAGCCTTCGACCGATTGGGCCAACTGCACCGTCGAGGGGCTGACGAAATCGTTGAACAGGGCGTAGAGCGCGCCCGCCACGCCTGCAAAAAAGCCGGTTATCGTGAATGCCAAAAAGATGTGGGTAGCGGCGCCGTAGCCGAGGCTCCGCATGCGACTTTCACTATCGCGAATGCCACGGAGCGTAAGCCCAAAAGGTGAATGAACGAAACGCCAGATGATCACCGTCAATGCAAGCACGGTTGCCAGCGTGACGTAATAGAAGACGGTGGGATCCGCAATGATATCGGGGCGACCAGAACCCCGAATGCCATTCTCGCCACCGGTCACGCTCGTCCAGCGCAGGCACACGCCCCACACGATCATGCCCAGCGCGAGAGTCAGCAGCAGGAAGTAAACTCCACTGACACGGGCAGCAAGCAAAGCGAAGACGCCGGCAGCCAGCGTCGCCGCGGCAATGCCGAGGAGGCAACCGACCCAGGCCGACCCGCCCATGATCGACGTCCAGTAGATCACGACGTAGGTCGAAATTCCGAAAATCGCGCCATGGCCCAAAGAGACGCGGCCCGCATAGCCTGCGAGCACGTCGATGGACATCGCCAGCAACGCGAATATGAGCACCTCGTTGGCGAGGCTCATCTCGTACGTCGAGACGAATGGCGGCAGCAGGCCAAACACGACGGCCAGAGCGACGATCGAAACCAACAATGGATTTCGGGCGGAGGTCAGCGCTGAGGCCATTACGATGCCCTCCCGAATAGCCCCAGCGGACGGAAGGCAAGGAGAACTGCCATTGGCCCGAAGATGACGAAGTATGCAAGCTCGGGAAACATTACCTGCCCAATCGTATTGAGCATACCAACCAGCAATGCGCCGACGGCTGCGCCGATCAAGCTCCCGCTGCCGCCGATGATGACGATCGCCAGGGAGAAAACGAGAATCTCGGAGTCTGCCGTGGGATAAAGCGTGAGAAATGCTCCGCCGATGGTTCCGCCGAGTCCGGCCAAAGAGGCACCGAGCATCGAGGTTGCCAGAAACACGCGGCGGATATTGATGCCCATGGCCTCGACCATTTCCGCATCGTCCACGCCGGCACGGATAAGAGCGCCGAGCCGCGTCTTATTGATCAAGAGCCAAAGCGCGATGAAGGTGAGAATACCCAAGAATAGGACAAACAGGCGGTATTTCGGATAAAAGACGCCCCCGATGCGTACCGCTCCGCGTAGAAACTCCGGTATCTGGACCGAAAAGGTGTCACCGCCCCAAATCACCAGAGCAAGGTCATTCAGAACGAAGGCAACGCCGAGCGTCAGCAACACCTCGCGTAATGGAAAGCCGCGAACAAAGCGCAGCAATGCCTGATCAATGAAGAGGCCGAGCCCGGCAATGGAGACCATTGAGGCCAGCACCCCGAGCACGAAATTGCCCGTCGCACCGACAACCGTGTAGCCGATATAGCCGCCGAAAAGGTAAAGCGCGCCATGCGCAAGGTTGACGATGCGCAACAGGCCGAAGATGAGGGTGAAGCCTGACGCGACGATAAACAGCAATGCCGCAAACGTCAGGCCATTCAGCACCTGAACGAGGTTGAGGCCTGCCACAGCTCAGCCCATGTTCTTGAGGGCATCTGGCCGTTCGCGCAGATACCAGTCGTAGATTTCCTCACCCGTCCAGAATAGGACGTCTGGCCGACGGGTGATCTTCTCGAGCACGCGCCGAAAATGCTTGGCCCTATGCGGCGCGCCCATGATGTAGGGATGCACGACCAGCGCCATGACGCGAGCGGATTCGGCGCTATCGTGATAAAGCTGCTCGAACTGATCCATCGCCCGATCGTGATACTCGGTCGCCTTGTGGTGCTGGATCAGCATCATCGCGACGTCGTTGCATTCCTGAGTGTAGGGAATATTGACGATCGGTTTGGTGCGCGTTTTCAGCACGACTGGCTGGTCATCAAGAACCCAGTCGCAGATATATTCGAAGCCTTCCTCGACCAGCAG
>QGVC01000168.1 GCA_003242645.1 Pseudomonadota bacterium | reverse complement strand
CGGCCGGACATACTTTGAGCCACCTCCAGGATCGGACTCCAGCGACTCCATTGGTCCACGACCGTCAACACCCGAAACGCCCGTCCGTCGAGCGTCGCATCGTGCACGAAATCCATGCTCCAGCGCTTTCCCAGGAGCTGCTCCTCTGACCGGAGCGTAACCATCTTGCTGCTACGGACGACCGAGAGTGGGCTCGGAAAATCTACTTATGCGCTGGTTGTCGGAGCGATGACATCGACGTTCTTGTACCCGTCGAACTTCTCGGTGAATGCTTCGCGGAGGCAGCGCCGTCCCTTGTAAGACGCAACTTACCGGTCAGTACGTCGTCCCGGCTGAGTTTTCTCCGTGATATCGACGTGCATGGCCCCGATGGCGCGCAGAACCTTGATAAAGAAGCCGGCCGAGAACGAACCTCTATTGATTTTTGTCTTGAGCTGCACGTAGTTCTCATCGGGCAGTAGTCGCGCCAGCTCCTTGTAACTAATGTCTCGCCGGGCGAGTTCGGCTTTAAGAATCCTGCTCGCTTCGGCGTAGTAGTACCTCAAGTCCTGCTGCTTCCCCGCCATCAGAAGGAAGCGTACCTCGCAGAGTCGCATTACCGGCCAAAAGTGTCGAATGCGACACATCCGTGTCATATACGTCACCATGTATAAATCGCGTCGGGATACGTCGCGGAAGAACGCGTTCCGGAGACGTAAGAGATGCTGACGACCGTTGAACTTAACGACTACTTCGAAAGGATAGGCTTGCCCGATGGGGGGCGCCGCCTCGTGGAAAAGGCGCGCCGGGAGGCGCCGATCCGCACGGTTCAGTCAGGGCTGGGAAACGTACGCACACGCTTCCCAAGCCGGAAAATGGGCAGAATCATCGAGGCCGAGAGCCGCACGGTAGAATTCCCGGCCTTTGTCCGCTACGAGCATGACTCTGGGGTCCTGGAGTACTACCCCCAACCGGTCGCTCTTGATCTACGTTTCGAACACCCGATAACGAAAAAGGTCACTCGCGTCCAACACATACCCGACGTTCTGGTTCTTTGGTCGGACTGCGTTTGCATCGAAGAATGGCGCGAGGAGCGGCGTCTAGCGAAGTTGGCCGCCAAGTACCCGGACCGGTTCATAAGAACCGGCAACCAATGGCGGTGCCCTCCGGTAGAAGACTACCTCCACCGCCTTGGCATTCGCTACCGCCTGAGAACGGCCGATGAACATCCCCACACGTTCGTGCAGAATCTTCTCTTCCTCGCCGACTACTTTGCGCCCGGAGCTGGCGAGGTAGACGCCAAAGCGCTCGAGGCCATTCGCGTCTACCTCAACGAGCGCGGCGCAGTCACCCTAGCTGAGCTTATAAGTGCAGGAGGCGCCCCGGAGAGTTGCAGTGCCGACCTTGCGCAGAAAGCCGTATCAGCCTCAGCACGTACCCTCTTCACTGCAGACGACGTCTACAAGGCGATCGCTGATGGCCTAATCGTCTACGATCTCGACAACGAGCTGCTATCCGACACCCACCGCGCGCGGGTTTACCGCGACCGCAGCACCCTTGAATTTAGTCGCCGCATCGAGGCTGACGCGCATAGAGAGACGCCGCAAACCCTCATCGATCGCGTCTTCTCCCTTCGTCCGGGGGACCACGTGATCTACGACGGAACTTCATACCGCGTCGTTCTAGTCGGTACGGACCGAGTAACCCTCGCCTCGGATGACGGTGCAACCGAGGTAGCGGTATCCACCATCGAGGAGCTATTCCGCCGTGAACAAGTTCAATTCGTCCACAGCGAGAAGCCCTCCGATACTCCCGAATCGCCCAACTTAACGAGCTACTCACCGGACGAACTTGCGCGAGCCATTGAGCGTGGCCGCATCCTCGACCTTGCAACAATCGATCGCACCGCAGTCCCAGTTTCGCCTAGGACTCTGCGGAGATACCAGAAGGCTGTGCGAGACGCAGGCGCAAACCCTGTGTCGCGCAACTGCGCCCTAATTGACCGCATTCGCTATCGAGGCAATCGCACGAGGAAGCTGCCCAAGGAAGTGCTTACGCTGATTGAGCAGACGGTCAGAGAGCATTACAACCAGCCAAACAGCCCCAGCAAGTCGCACGTGTACATCAAGTTCGTAGAGCAATGCCACGAAAGAGGGCTCACGCCGTGCTCAAGAAAGTCGTTTAATCGAGAGCTGAAAACGTACGCTTCCATCCAAAAACGCGAGGGAAGGCGGCAGGCTTATCAGAAACAGGAGATTGTTTGGTATCTAGACGCAAAGGATCCTATCCACGGTGTGCGGCCTTTCGAATACATTCACATCGACCACACGCCTCTTCCTCTCGAGACAATCGGGGCCGCGAGTAGGAAACGACTTGGAACTCCATACCTCTCGCTGAGCGTCGACGCCGAGTCGCGGGCCGTTCCCGGCTTTTACGTGTCGCTCCAGGAACCTTCATACCGATCGTGCATGATGGTGCTTCGCGACATTGTTCGAAGACACGGTCGACTACCTAACACCATCATCGTTGACAACGGACCAGAATTTCACAGTGCTGCCTTCCAGCGGTTCTGCGAGCTCTATGGCATTACAGTTCGTTACAGGCCAGCTGGTCAGCCGAGGCACGGTTCCGTTTGTGAGCGGCTTTTCGGCACTACACAGTCGGAGTTCATAAACAATCTGGCCGGCAATACGAAGCAACGATCGATTAGCCGATCCGTCACTAAGTCGGTTGCGCCCGAACGCTACGCGGAGTGGACTCTGCCTGCGCTACACGGCGCTCTTGAGAAGTATTTTCGAGACATCTACGGCATGAACCCGCATCCGGCGCATGGCGATCCACCAGAAAAGCACCTCATAACCCGCATGGCGGAAACGGGCTTGCGCCTTAGTCGCTTGGTTCGTCTTGATCGCACGTTCATGATCGAAACCTGTCCACCCGTCGACCGGGCGGGCACCCGCAAAGTCGATCCGCAGCGTGGAATAAAGGTTCACCACCTTTGGTACTGGACCGACGCCTTCAAAACGATCGAAGGCGAAAGCGTCGAAGTTCGCGTAGATCCCTGGGACGCCAGGGTGTGCTATGCCTTGGTGAACAATCAATGGCACCAATGTGTTTCCAAGTTGCTTGTTCAACTTCGCGGGCTAAGCCGACGCGAGCTAGAGTGCTACTACGAGGAAATGGTCAAGCGCGGTGGAGTAAAGAAGCAGGACCTTACACCAGAGCGAGTGGCGGAGTGGCTCCACGTCCTTGATCCAGCGAATTTTGACAGTCGCCTTAGAGAACAATTGGAGGAAGAGCGGCAGATCTATGATGCCCTCAAACTAACTGCTGTTGACCCGCTGCTAGATGCGAGGCTTAACGAAGCGACGGCCACACCGATAGCACCCCTGGATCACGAGCCGGGTGAAGATCAGGAGTTGTTCGGGACAAGCGCTGCCGACGAGGAGGGCGATGAGTATGGTCTCTACTAGTGCGAGCGCTGGGCTCCTAACTCGAGAGCAGGCCTTGGATTTGGACCGCGACGGCAGACTTCGCTACTTCAAGGACATTGTCGTTCGGCACCCCAAGATGGAACAGGCCGTGGACGACGTAATGACCCTATCGGCTCCGAGCACCGGAACCGACATTCTACTTCTGATCGGTCCAACGGGCGTCGGAAAATCGGCTTCGACGGAGACGGTGCGCAGGAAGTACATCGAACTTTACGAAGAGGAGCTGCGAAAGGACCAGGGTTTCATCCCGTTTGCGATGGTCGTAGCTCCTGCTTCTGGTGAGAAAAAGTTCTCTTGGCGAAGGCTATACATGCGACTGGGCGAAGCGGTTAACGAGCCCTTGATCAGTCGAAAGATGCCGGGGCGTGCTGAACGGCGGGCTCATTCTGTCGATGACGTCATGCGAAGGTCTGGTACGGTGGCCGGACAGCAGGAAGCCTTTGAGAATGCGCTAAAGAACCGTCGAACACGTCTCGTTGTAATAGATGAGGCGGCTCATATTCTGGCCAACTGCGGCGAAGCGACGCTCGTCGACCACATGAACGCCTTGAAGTCGATCGCAAATGTGCCAGGTGTGACGCTGATGCTCGTCGGATCGTACGATCTTTATCGACTTCCGATGCTGAGCGGTCAACTTGCACGCCGCACGGCCGTCATTCACTTGGCTCGATACGTAAGTGGAGACAGAGAAGATCAGGAATGCTTTCGACGCGCCTTGAGGACATTGCAGAACAGGTTGCCCCTGGAGCCTGTGCCAGACTTAGAACGCTATAGCAAGCATCTGCAAGTTGCTTGCGTGGGTTGCGTCGGCACATTGAAGGACACGCTCATGCGGGCACTGGCACTAACGCTAGAGAAGGGAGGGAAGTGGAAGGACGAGTATCTCCGAAAGTCTCTGCTTCCCGAGGGGCATGTAGCGGCAATTCTTGAAGAAACGTTAAAGGGCGAGCGCCTGTTGGAGCGGACCGAGTACGGACGGCGGTCCGCAGAATGGCCGGAGTCGGCGTAATGAGAAGCCATAGGGATGAGTATCCCGTGTTGGGGGAAGCTCCCAACATCGACCTGCCGCCACGAAGCGTCTTGTATCGCCTTGAGCCCATCGGATTGGGAACCAGTAAGCGTGAGAGTTTGGTGAGCTACTTGGATCGACTGATGTGGGCACACCGCGTCTCGAGATTCAACCTGAAGGCGTTGCCCGGTGTCGGCGCAGCGCACGAAGCGGATCTGAGGCTTAGAGATTTCGATAGGGCGCCAGCATTTCTCGCCGGTGGAGTCATAAGCCTAAGGTGGGTAACGTTGCTGGAGGAACTTACGACATACAAGGGGCTTGAAGCACTGACGTTTGCACCGATCGCGCGAATCGTGAACACGTGGAGATTGGTGGCCCGAACTAGGCGGTGGTGCCCAGAATGTATGAGTGAGGCAATGGCTGCGGGTGTTCCGTATGCTCAGCTTCTGTGGCATGTGGCGTGCGTAAGCGCTTGCCCCATCCACCAAGTGGCTCTGGAACAGTCGTGCCGATGCGGAGGCTCACCGAGCAGGTTGCGCGCGGCAATCACGCCCGGTCACTGCCCGCGATGCGGTGCGGCGCTAGCGGACACACTTAGGCGTCGGAAAGCGACATCGCAGGAAGTTCAAATCGCGCGAATCGTGGCCGACTTACTCAGTGAGCCGAGATGGGACCAGGGTGGCTGGTGCCCGTCGGACAATCACACGACGACGTTCTTGAGGGCGGCGGTTGACTCGCATTTTGGTGGCAAATGGACCCGCCTAGCCAAGGCGCTGGGTGTCGCCAAGAGTAGTTTGCATGTTTGGATGAATGGACATAGCAAGCCATCCCTTCCCTGGCTCGTCGACCTGGCGCGCCACTTCGAGTGTAGTGTCGTTTCCATCGTAGGAGGATGTCACCCAACGTCGCGGTCAGCTGAGGGCACTCGTGTACATAAGCGGCACCGCCGGCGTCCGAAAGTTTCCGCGAAAGACCGTGCACTGATCGCGGAGCAACTAGTGAAGATCCTCGCTTCCGATACCGCGGAGCCACTAAAGAAGGTAGCTCACCGGTTGGACGTAGACCCCAAGTACCTCCGCGAGAACTTCCCAGCCGAGGCGGCTCTGATAGTCAGACGTTATTACGACCAGCGCGAAGCGGAGAAGCACGACAAAAGGCAGCAGTGGTTGATAACTGTTCGAAAGCGCGCTGAGGAACTCGCAGATGCTGGGGTTTTGCCAACGTCACGTCGAGTGTTGGGGGACGATACTCCGCCCGCTAGCTATCGCAAAATGAGGGCCGAAATTAATCAGATTTTGGCGGAAGCGCGAAGACGGATGGCCACCAAGGCTTCTTAGCATGAGATTCGGTGTGGCGGTGGAGGGATAAGAGTCAACCGCTGACTGTGGCCGGCTGCCGCCGTAGCTATACAAACTGCCAGTAAACGGTGCACAGGAGGATAACGGAGGGTCGCGCCGGTGGCCCTTTAGTCCTCGCGGCCCGGCGGGGACCATAACGTGGCCCTCCGTGCAGGGAACCATAACCTGGCCAACCGGCCAAGTTATGGTTCACTACACAAACGTCGAGCCGAAAACGGAAGGGGAGTGGTGGGCCCGGTAGGACTCGAACCTACGACCAAGGGATTCACTCGCTCCGCCGTTTCCGGCGGGAGTGGACTATCTCTTCACCCGCGGCCGCGCGACGCGCGCCCGGTAGGGTGCGGGATGCTCGAGCCTGTCATTAAGAGCGCTTCCGAGCCGCGCCGCGGCGCCGCTCGAGCTCTCAGGTAGTCTCTGCACCTTCCGGCGGTGTACCGCCGGCTCGGCTCAGGGTTGCCGGCGCGAGCGCGCTACGGGTTCCCTGAATTCATCCCGTCCACTTCGCGGCTTTCGCCGCGAAGGCACCTTTTCGATGAGTCCCCTGCTCTAACCAACTGAGCTACAGGCCCACTCGGCCGCTAGTCTACCACCTCGGCAAGCGGGTTGTTCGTGCAGGGCAGGGCCGTCAGAATGCGTCGATGGAAGAGCATACCCGCCGCGAGGCGCTCGCCGTCGTCATCGATCGGCTCGAAGCGACGATGCGCGCCGCCGACGAATGGGAAGACGAGCCGCCGCCCGAGCGCCTGCTCGCGAGCAAGCAGCCGTTCTGCTTCGATACGCTGACATTCATGCAGTGGCTGCAGTGGCTGATGATTCCGCGGATGCGCCGCATTCTCGAGAACCACGAAGAGTTGCCGCGGAGCAGCGCGATCCTGCCGTATGCCGAGGAGTTCGTGTCGCAGCGCGGGCACGGTCGCGAGCTGCTGCGCTTGATCGAGCGGTTCGACGAGCTGATCTCGGCATAGGGCCGTGTCGCCCGGCTCGGGTGGGGAGGTAAGGCGGCTTCCCCGAAAGCGCCCCGAGCGCTACCATCGCCTCGCCACGCGCCGCGCACTCGCGGCTGGATCTGCGAGCGAGTCCTATGGCCACATACCGGTTCGGATTGAAGAGCTTCCTGCTGCGCCTCATCTTGTCCGCGGTCCTCGTGCTGCTGACGTTCAATCCGACGAAGTTCTCTTACCTGCACTGGGTGCAGCGCTCGTTCGTCGACAGCCGGCTCGGGCCCGCGCACGCGCTGGCCGGCGTGGTCGTCCTCGCGGGGTGGGTGATCCTGCTGCGAGCGGCGAGCCGCTCGCTCGGCATGGGCGGCTTCCTGATCGGTGCGGCGTTCTTCGGGACGCTCGTCTGGTTCCTGATCAGCCTAGGCTGGCTCACGATCGACGCGCGGAGCACGATCACGTGGATCGCGCTCATCTGCCTCTCCGCGCTGATGGCGATCGGGCTTTCGTGGTCGCACGTGCGGCGGCGGCTGACCGGACAGTTCGACGTCGACGACGTCGACCGGGCCTGACTCTTAGTCGACAAAAAAGGGGTCGGAGCGACGCTCCGACCCCTCGTGTGCCGGTAGAGGCGCCCGACACCGTATCGGCCGGTGCCCGGCACTCGTTAGTCGTCGAGCAGGAAGCTCCGCAGCTGATCCGACCGCGACGGGTGCCGGAGCTTGCGCAGCGCCTTCGCCTCGATCTGCCGGATCCGCTCGCGCGTGACGTCGAACTGCTTGCCGACTTCCTCGAGCGTGTGATCCGTGTTCATGTCGATGCCGAAGCGCATCCGGAGCACCTTCGCTTCGCGCGGCGTGAGACCGGCGGGAACCGGTTCTTATAAAAATTCTCGGAGCCCAGGAAAGGAACCCAAATCAGGAAGGCGTCTTTTGT
>QGVC01000167.1 GCA_003242645.1 Pseudomonadota bacterium | reverse complement strand
CGCATCCACTGGTATAGCCTCTATGATTTGCCGCGCACTTGGGAGGCAACGACGCGGCACAAAGAAGCGGAAGGCTCATCCTATTACCGGCACTTCCACATGGGCATCCTGCGCGAGGACGGTACGCCAAAGCTCGCGCTCAACACTTTCGCTAAATTCACTCCTGCATTTGGCCTGTGCCAATGGTTTCATTTCGAAGACCACCGGTTGGAGGATGCCGTCGCGTGGATGAAACGGCTCGGGGTCAGACATCTGCGGACCGGCTTGTCGTGGGCCGACAGCTTTCGCCCAAATGCGCTCGAATGGTTCGATCGGCAAATGGCCGCGCTTGCTGATTTCGACGTGACGCTGACATTCTGCTTCACCCCGGAGCATCGCGGAATTGCGCCGCACCACACAAGCCCGCCGATCGTTGCGGAGGAATACGCCGAGTTCTGTGCCAACATGGTCCGCCGTTATTGTCCCGCCGAGGCACGAGCGCTTGCGAACGAATCCGCGCTCGGCGCGTAAGTTGCCCGTTAGATGAATATCTGCTGGCTGAAACCTGATGGGCCACGCACAAGGGCTTGAACTGCACGTGCCGGGAGCAGAGACCCGCGCTCGCTTTGCTGCGCTTCTCGATCCGCGGCAGCGCCGGGTGGAAGCCTCTGATGTCTGTGTCATCGTTGCCCATCCCGACGATGAAATCATCGAATGTGACGCGCACCTTGCACGCTGGATAGGAGCCACGATCGTGCTGGTGACCGATGGCGCTCCGGCCAATGGCAAGGACGCGCGAGCAGCCGGTTTTGCCTCCCCTACTAATTATGCCCATGCCCACCGCCAGGAGCTGGAAACCGCTCTCGAAATCGCGGGCGTTCGAAGGGAAGCGCTTATAGCTCTCGACATTCCGGACCAGCAGGTTGCGTGGCGACTGGTCGAGACCACGCACCGGCTGATGGAAATTGCGGCTGCCCGCCGCCTCAGCATTCTTATCATCCACGCATACGAGGGCGGCATCCGGACCACGATGGCACCGCCATTGCCGTGCACGCGGCCGCGCGATTGCTAGAACGCCACGGACAAGCGGTCTTCATTGTGGAAAACGGCGTGCCGATTGAATTGTTCGTGAGTCATTCGAAACGACGCTTCTTCGCGCTCGTGCTCGCCTGCATTGCGCCGGAAAAAGGCATTCGCGAAGCATTAAAGGCTGCGCATTTGGCAGATTTGCCAATGCTGATGCTGGCGAGTTATTTCCCTATCCGCAGCGCCAGCACTATTTCGAGCAGCAGAGTTTTGCTTTGCTTGATCAAAGGCGCCGCTGGATCGGGCCTATTGGTTTTGCGCGGTGACACATTCCCCTAACTCGCCTTGTCCAGCCCCGCCTTGGCCGAAAGGCATTTGAGGGAGGCCCACCGCGTGCTCAGGCCGGGCGGTCCCCTGCTCACCTTCAACTACGCTTATGGCGTCGATAACCGCACTGCTGCAGAAATGTTTTATCAACATGCCGAGGCTGCCAATCTCAAGCCCATCCGCATTGGCACCCGCGATCTCGATTGGTGGGACGGGATCACGTATCACGCTCAACGTGGCTGAGAATTTGCCCCGCTCTGAACGAACCAGGTTCAATCGTGTTGGTAAATCCCGTGAGTTTGAGTAGGAAGGCCGCCCCATGCCTCGTGCAGTGCTCCTCGTCCTCGATTCCGTCGGCGTTGGCGGCGCGCCGGACGCAGCGCTTTACGACGATGCAGGTGCCGATACCGTCGGCCACATTGCCGAGTGCTGTGCGCGCGGCGAAGGTGATCGCGAGGGATTGCGTGCTGGACCGTTAAAGCTGCCCAATCTCGTTGGTCTGGGGCTTGGCGAAGCTTGCCGCTCGGCGACAGGCCGCATTCCTCTCAGCCTCGAAGGCGAAATTCGCGACGCATGTTACGGTTCTGCCGTCGAAACATCCCGCGGCAAGGACACGCCCTCCGGCCACTGGGAAATCGCAGGCTCACCCGTAACATTCCCGTGGGGATACTTTCCAAAAGCCAGTCCTTGTTTTCCGCCTGAAATCGTAAAAGCCCTTTGCGAGGAGGCGGGTCTGCCAGGCATTCTTGGCGATTGCCACGCCTCAGGGACTGCCATTATCGAAGCCCTTGGCGAAGAGCATCTGAAAACGCGAAAGCCCATTTGCTACACGTCCGTAGACAGCGTTTTTCAGATTGCTGCCCATGAGGAGGTGTTTGGCCTCGATCGGCTTTACGAGGTTTGCGCAATCGCGCGCCGCCTCCTCGACCCTCTGCGCATTGGGCGGGTTATCGCTAGGCCGTTTGTCGGCACTTGCCGCCACGGTTTCCAGCGAACGCAAAACAGGCGGGATTTCGCGGTGCCGCCTCCTTCACCAACTATTCTCGATCGTGCAACAGCCGCAGGTCGCGACGTGGTGAGCATCGGCAAAATCGCCGACATCTTCGCCCATTCCGGCACGGGCCGCGTGCTCAAGGGCGCGGGCAACATGGATATGTTCGACCGCACGGTCGAAGGTTTTTCGACACTGGCAGACGGAGGTTTGCTGTTCGCCAATTTCGTGGATTTCGATACGGACTACGGCCATCGGCGCGATATCGCAGGTTACGCTGCTGCGCTTGAAGAATTCGACGGGCGCCTGCCGGAGCTATTCGCGCTGCTGCGGCCAGATGACCTGCTGGTCGTCACAGCGGACCACGGCTGCGACCCGACGTGGAAAGGCACCGATCACACGCGAGAGCAGGTCCCTATTCTCGCACTTGGCCTCAAACGCCAACCCGGCTCTATCGGCCGTCGCAAAACCTTTGCCGATGTCGGCGCTACGATTGCCAAACACCTCGATCTGGAGCCGCCTCGGGCTGGTGACCCCTTCTGTTGATCCGCCTACTCTCAACGATCACCGCGGATGAACGCTTGCGTCAGCACCCGAGCCTCTGCCTCGGGAAACTGACGTGGGGGCGACTTCATGAAATAGCTCGACGGACCGATGAGAGCGCCCCCGATCCCTCGGTCGAGCGCCAGTTTCGCGCACCGCACAGCATCGATAACCACGCCCGCAGAATTCGGCGAGTCCCAAACCTCGAGCTTCAGCTCCAGATTGAGCGGCACGCCTCCGAACGTGGTGCCCTCGAGCCGAATATAGGCCCATTTTCGATCTGCCAGCCAGGGAACGAAATCACTGGGCCCAATGTGAACGCTGCCGGTTTCCGGTGGTGTGTCGAACTGGCTTGTGACAGATTGCGTCTTCGATATGCGCTTCGACTCGAGTCGCTCACGCTCGAGCATGTTCTTGAAATCCGAATTTCCCCCGAAATTGAGTTGGTACGTCCTGTCGATCCGTACCCCGCGCTCGCAGAAAAGATTTGCAAGCACGCGGTGCACGATCGTTGCGCCGACCTGACTTTTGATATCGTCGCCAATGACAGGGAGTTTTGCTTTTTCGAAACGCTCGCGCCAATCACGATTGGACGCAATGAAAACAGGAACGCAGTTCACGAAGGCGCAGCCAGCCTCAATTGCACACTCCGCGTAATATTGCGTGGCCGCCTCGGCGCCGACAGGGAGATAGGATACGAGGACGTCTGTTCCGGTATCCCTCAACGTGCGGACGACGTCGACTTCCGCGTCCGATGACACCTCCACCTCGTCTTCCAAATATTTTCCGAGCCCATCCAAAACCGGCCCGCGGTTAACCATTACGCCGGTCTGAGGGACGGTGCTGAACCGAAAGGTGTTGTTGGGTGGGGCCCAGATCGCATCTGCGACATCACGGCCGACTTTTGAAGCGCTTACATCAAACGCCGATGCAATCTCGATGTCGTCGACGCCGTACTCGCCCACAGACACATTCATCAGCCCGGGCGGCGTCTCATTGCCCCGGCAATCGCGGTAAAATGCCAATCCCTGAACGAAGGATGACGCGCAATTTCCGACCCCAACGATTCCGACGCGAACTTTCGTGGCGCACAAGGCGAAACTCCGTCATCGCGTTGGTCGGAGAGCGGCTTTGTGGTTCGGCGCTTTCGCGCTTGAACCAACAAACGCGTGAGAAGCCAAATGCGTTCCGGCTGCACAAATCGAGCTGCCTGAAGGCCTCTCTAGCAGGCGAACGCACGCTACCTTAGGCACGTTGTGAGCCGAACTTGGGAACTAACCCACCTGCCGTGCGTTTTGATGCTCAGGCGACGCATCGGTGTGGAGAAGCACGTGTCACAGGCAAGAACCACGACCGACCACGACGAGATCCGGAAGTGGGCCGAGCAGCGCGGCGGACGCCCCTCCATTGTCGAGACTGACGGCGAAGGCGGCATTCTGCGGATCGATTTCCAGAAGCCCGATGAAAATTTGAAGCCTATTTCCTGGGAGGAGTTCTTTCGTATTTTCGAGGATAGAAACCTCGCCTTCCTCTACCAGGAGGATATTTCGGGTCGCAAGAGCCGGTTCAATAAGTTCGTCGACCGCAGCGCTGTCGCGTAAGTCGCGAGATAGGGCTCATGTCTGAAAGAGTGTTGATCACCGGGGGCGGTGGCTTCATCGGTCGCCATCTTGTGCGTGCTCTTTCGGAGCGAGGCAACCACGTCCGTGTCCTCGACAATCTGAATGAGCAGGTGCACGGCTTGATGGCAAGCGCTCAATTTCTAGGGCCTGACGTCGAAACAATCATTGGCGATATCCGCGATGCCGGTCTCGTACGACGATCACTTAAGAACGTTGACAAGGTCGTGCACTTGGCTGCCGAGGTCGGCGTCGGTCAGAGCATGTATACGGTGGAGCGCTACGTCAGCGCAAATGACTGCGGGACGGCCGTGCTCATGGAGGCACTCACTGAAAATCCGGTCGACCGCATCGTCGTCGCCTCCTCGATGAGCATCTACGGC
The DNA here is from genome assembly GCA_003242645.1 of Pseudomonadota bacterium. The sequence continues at coordinate 2,876 of QGVC01000167.1, read as the reverse complement.
GAAGGCCTCTATCGCGATGCCGATGGCAATTTCGTCGAAGATCTGCCGCTACCGGCGCGCCGCGTGAGCGGGAATTTGGGATGGGACCCAGTTGATCGCCTGGGCCGGCCGCTAATTCCCCTCCCCACACCGGAGTGGAAGCAACCGCGCCTGGTCTCCGTTTACGCCCTCACGAAATACGTGCAGGAGCGCTTGGTAATGCTAATGGCGGCAGCCTACGGCATGGATGCCGTAGCCTTGCGCCTCTTCAACGTCTACGGCTCAGGTCAGGCGCTTTCCAATCCCTACACAGGCGTGCTCGCCATTTTCGCCTCGCGCCTGCTCAACGGCCAAAGGCCGGTGATTTTCGAGGATGGCCAACAGCGCCGCGATTTCGTGCATGTCAGCGACGTTGTTCGCGCTTTCTTGCTGGCGCTCGACCACCCCGCAGCTCCTGGAAATGTCTATAACGTTGGCAGCGGCGAGCACCGCTCTATTTCCGCCGTCGCAGAGCTGCTGGCCGCGGCTATGGGCCGAAGCGAAATCGAGCCGGAGATAACAGGCCAAGCCCGTGCCGGCGACATTCGCCACTGTTTCGCCGACATAAGCAAAATTCGCGATGAGCTCGGCTTCGTTCCGCAAGCGAGTTTCACCGATGGATTGATTGAGCTCGCCCGCTGGGTCGAAAGGCAGGAAGCGCAAGACCGCGTTCCGAAAGCCCGCATGGAATTGGAATCGCGGGGGCTGGTCGCATGACGTCCGATGGCATCATCCGCAGTACCTCCAAAATCGGCTCGAGACAAAGGCCGGTTTTGATCACTGGCGGTGCCGGCTTCATAGGCTCCAATTTGGCCGATTGGCTGGCGCGCGAAGGATACGACGTACTCGTCTACGATGCCTTGGTGCGGCCCGGCGTCGAGGCCAACCTTGCTTGGCTCAAGCAACGGCATCCTGCCCGTATTACTGCCGTCGTCGCCGACGTGCGGGACGAAGCCTCGATAACGGCCGCAGCCCGAGAGGCCAGCGCGGTCTTCCATTTTGCGGCGCAGGTAGCGGTGACGACGAGTCTCGACGACCCCTACTGCGATTTCGAAATCAACACGCGCGGAACGCTTTTGCTGCTCGAAGTGCTGCGCCAACGAAACGACCGCATTCCCTTCATCTACGCGAGCACCAATAAGGTCTACGGCGACCTCGGCGATATTGAGCTGGAACGCGTCGGCGAAAATTATTTGCCGCGAGACGCCTATGTGCGCAGGCACGGAATCGGCGAGGACCAGCCTCTCTCGTTGCACACACCTTATGGCTGCTCGAAGGGCGCGGCCGATCAATATGTGCTGGATTACGCGCGCAGCTTCGGTGTGCCAACCGTCGTAATGCGGATGAGCTGCATTTACGGGCCGCGGCAGCTTGGGACAGAGGATCAGGGCTGGGTTGCGCATTTCGTTCGCGCTGCCATCGATGGCAAACCGATCACCATTTATGGCGATGGCTGCCAAGTTCGCGACCTGCTCCACGTGGAAGACGCAGTAAATGCTTATCTCTCCGCCTGGCGCCAAATAGCCATTGTGCGCGGCAACGCTTTCAACCTTGGCGGCGGCCCCGCCAATGCGGTCAGCGTGCTTCAGGTGGTTTCGGAAATCGGCGCGCTCGTTGGCCGACCGCTCGACGTCACATTCGCCGATTGGCGTCCCAGCGACCAGCGATACTACGTCTCGGATATCCGTAAAGCGCTGCGAATGCTGCAATGGCCTGAGCCCAGAAATTGGCGAGACGGGCTGCGCGATCTTTATCGCTGGATGAAGGAGGATGCGCCGGCGGTGCAGACCACTGCTTCTTTGCCGCTCGAATCAGCGGAGCTGCCATGAAAGTCGCGCTCGTCAATCCACCATGGCGCTTTGAAAACAGCATTTATTTCGGCTGCCGCGCGCCGCATTTGCCGCTTGAGCTTGGCTATGCCCGCGCGCTCCTTACGGATGCTGGGCACGATGTTCTGATGCTCGACGGGCATCTGTGCGATCAGAGCGCCGAGGAGCTGGCTCATGAGATTGCGGCCTTCGGTCCCGATATGACAGTCGTCACAACAGCGCCGAGCTATCTATTCTGGCGCTGTACACAGCCGGAACTGTGGGTGCCGCGCGAATTTTTACTTGCGCTAGGGGGGCGCGGCGGCACGACGGTTGCTGTCGGCCCGCATGGCTCGGCAACGCCAAGAGCTGTCTTGCGCAAGCTCGGCGTCGACATCGTTGTCCTGGGCGAGTGTGAAGAAGTTATTGTCGATCTGGCGAGCGGTCGTCCCCTCGACGACATTCCATCCATCGCCTATCGATCAGGCGACGACGTTGCAATAAACGGCCGGCCGCACGCCGCGCAGTTCGTTGATTTCAAGCCGCTGCGCTGGCCGAGCGAATGGATTGTGCGACATCATCACCACCATCATCGCTTTGAGCGGGAGCCCGACGGACCAGGAGCCGAGGTCGAAGCGTCGCGCGGCTGTCCCTACGCCTGCACGTTCTGCGCAAAAATGGATTTTCGCGATCGCTATCGGCGGCGCGATCTGGACCTACTGCTTGAAGAAATCGATGGGCTCATCGCCCAAGGCGTAACTTATTTCTATTTCATCGATGAAATTTTCCTGCCCAACGCCGAGCTACTTGCAGCACTTGCGGAGCGAAAAGTCGCGTTCGGTATTCAGACCCGTATCGATCTTTGGAAACCTGAATTGATCGACGCTCTCGGAAACGCAGGGTGTGTCTCGATCGAGGCGGGTGTCGAAAGCCTGAGTGCCGAAGGACGCGACGTGCTGGCAAAGCGTTGCCGGCTGTCAACGGACGAGTTTGCCGAACGACTCATCTACGCCCGCCGCACTGTTCCGTTTGTGCAGGCAAATCTTATCA
>QGVC01000599.1 GCA_003242645.1 Pseudomonadota bacterium | reverse complement strand
CTCGTCCTCCTCGAAACGCGAGAGCAAGGTCGCCCCAGTTCAACCGGGCGTTGGCTCAAGTCTAAAGTAAACGAGTAAACGCAAAAATGGAGCCCCCGATGGGATTTGAACCCATGACCTCGTTCTTACCAAGAACGCGCTCTACCCCTGAGCTACGAGGGCATCAAGCTGGCTGTTAGCGGATTAAAAGGAAGGGTGTGGTGGAGATGATGGGATTCGAACCCATGACCCCCGCCTTGCAAAGGCGGTGCTCTCCCGCTGAGCTACATCCCCACACAAGATGTAGCTAACAACCTAGTGGGCCCGGTAGGACTCGAACCTACGAAGGCTTCTGCCAGTGGATTTACAGTCCACCCCCTTTGCCGCTCGGGACACGGACCCATGTTCATTTGTTAACGTCGCCACGCAGCTTATGCGCGGCTGCAAGCCGATGATGGGACTCGAACCCATAACCCATGCTTTACAAGAGCATTGCTCTGCCAATTGAGCTACATCGGCGTGGTTACTGCACGATTATAACATGCGGCCCGGGTTCACTCAAGGCTTTGTGAGCAATTCCACTGTTCAAATGCGGGTCCACTCGCGCAGTGGTCTCTTGTGAAGCCGGGCGAATAATACCCCAATTGTCAACAGGCGTCAACATAATCTTGTGAGAAACTTATTATAATTCCCGGCCACAGCCACAACCAGCCCTCCGCTCCTGCCCGCGTGAAGATAGTTGACGCCTATCCGGGGCTATGGTAAACTCTGCTAAAATTATAGGGCGGCGCCCTAGCGTCCGCCCGTTAACGTGTGTCTAGTAGTAGAAGGGGCCACTGCGATAAGCAAGTCAAACTATCGCGTCAATGATGCTATCCGCGCTCGCGAAGTGCGGCTCGTCACGGACGAGGGGAACGTCGGGATTCTACCTTTACAAGAGGCGCTGCGCCGCGCCGAAGAGGCTGGCCTCGACCTGGTTGAGGTCGCCCCGAATGCCAATCCGCCTGTCTGCAAGATCATGGACTTCGGCAAGTTCCAGTATGAGCAGGCGAAGAAGGAGCGTCAGGCGCGCCGCCAGCAGAAGCAGATCGAGGTCAAGGAGATCCGCCTCCGGCCTAAGACCACCGATCACCACCTCTCGTTCAAGATCCGCGACGCTCGCCGCTGGCTGGAGGATGGCAACAAGGTCAAGGTGAGAGTCCGGTTCCGGGGCCGTGAGATTACGTACCCCGAGATCGCGCGCGAGCAGATGGACCGGATTATCAGTGAGCTGGACGACATCGCTCTTGTCGAACAGCGTCCGGCGATGGAGGGCCGGACCATGCTGATGGTCCTTGCCCCGGCGAAGGAAGCCGAGTAAACTTTCCTCGCCGCCCTGACAGGCCCAACAGTCTGCGATGGACCAGAATGACGGTCTGGTTGTGGTCGGATGCCTCAGGCGTCCGACCTTTTGATGCGAGTGAACATACGACTTGTCCGAGCAAGGGAGACAAACTGTGGGTAAGAAGTACAAGATCAAAACGCATAAGGCTACGGCCAAGCGTTTTAAGGTCACCGGTTCCGGCAAGCTGCTGCGTACGAAGGGCCCCAAGAGCCATCTGCGTCGCAAGAAGTCGGCCCGGGCGAAGAACATGCTCGACCAGATGGTCGGGATGAAGAGCGCCCAGCAGCGCAAGCGCATCAAGCGGCTGGCGCCCTACATCGAAAAGTACAGCACGCTCGCGTCGCGTCGCGGCGGCGGCAGCAAGAAGTAGTCAGGCGCATCCAACACCGCCGCGCTGGCGGCCTGCTGCGTGCGCACGCTGAGTTTATCATTACGGGTATGGAGATAAAGCAATGCGAGTAAAAGGTGGACCTGTAACACGTCGCCGCCACAAGAAGATCCTGAAGCTGACGAAGGGTCAGTACGGGACTCGCGGGCGTTTGTTCCGCCGTTCGAATGAGGCCATGCTGAAGTCGCTGTGGTACGCCTACCGCGACCGCCGCGCTCGCCGCCGTGATCTGCGCAGGCTGTGGATCACCCGCATCAACGCGGCTGCACGGCAGAATGGCATGTCCTACAGCCGGCTGATCCATGCGCTCAAGCAGGCGAACATTGACCTCGA
>QGVC01000598.1 GCA_003242645.1 Pseudomonadota bacterium | reverse complement strand
CCGTCGCAGACTGCCTGCGTTCCGAGGGGGGCCGGCGGCAGCCGGCTGAGATGGCGCTGATGCCGCGCCGCCACCCTTTGAACCTGATCCGGGTAATGCCGGCGAAGGGACGGACACGTACGCAAGAACCCCCTCCTTCACCGACGCATTCCGGATATCGAGCGATGAGCGTTTGCGCGCATCGTCAGCGAACGACACGCGCGCCGATCCGGGAGTGAAGAGATGAACAAAATCACCCGAAAGAGCGAGCTGATGGTGCCCAAGGTCACCACCGGGCCGATCAATGCCAGCAAGAAGGTCTATGACTCTCCCGACGGTTATCCGGACCTGCGGGTGCCATTTCGGGAGATCGCGTTGACGGATCCGGAGCAGCCGACATTCCGGGTCTATGACTCATCCGGCCCCTATACCGACGAGAATGCACGCATCGATGTCGAGAAGGGGCTGCCGCGAATCCGCGAGGCATGGATTCTAGAACGCGGCAATGTCGAGCAGTATGAAGGCCGCCCCGTACGCCCCGAAGACAACGGCAATGTCAGCGGCCGTTTGTTGGCTCGGGATTTCCCCAACAAGTCGAAGCCGTACCGGCGCGTTTCCGATGACAAGCCGCTGACGCAGCTCGAGTACGCACGTGCTGGGATCATCACGAAGGAGATGATCTATGTTGCCCACCGCGAAAATCTCGGGCGGAAGGCGGCGCTCGAACGGGCCAAAGCCGCGCTAAAGGATGGCGAGAGCTTCGGGGCTTCCATTCCGGAGTTCATCACGCCGGAGTTTGTGCGGGACGAGATCGCCCGCGGCCGGGCTATCATCCCGGCGAACATCAATCACACCGAGCTCGAGCCGATGATCATCGGCCGAAACTTCCTGGTGAAAATCAACGCCAACATCGGCAACTCGGCCGTCACGTCCTCCGTGGAGGAAGAGGTCGAGAAGATGGTGTGGGCGATCCGCTGGGGCGCCGACACGGTGATGGACCTCTCCACCGGCCGCAATATCCACAACACGCGCGAATGGATCATCCGTAACAGCCCGGTGCCCATCGGCACGGTGCCAATCTATCAGGCGCTGGAGAAGGTGGGCGGCGATCCAGTGAAGCTCGATTGGGAGGTCTTCCGTGATACGCTTATCGAGCAGTGCGAGCAGGGCGTCGACTACTTCACCATCCATGCCGGCGTTCGGCTCGCCTACATCCCGCTCACGGCCAATCGCGTGACGGGCATCGTCTCACGCGGCGGCTCCATCATGGCCAAGTGGTGCCTCGCGCATCACCGCGAGAGCTTCCTCTACGAGCACTTTGAGGACATTTGCGACATCATGCGGAAGTATGATGTCTCGTTCTCGCTGGGGGACGGCCTGCGGCCTGGCTCGATTGCCGATGCCAACGATGCTGCGCAATTCGCCGAGCTGGAGACGCTGGGTGAGCTGACGCAAATCGCCTGGAAGAAGGGTTGCCAGGTGATGATCGAGGGCCCCGGCCACGTGCCGATGCACAAGATCAAGATCAACGTCGACAAGCAGCTCAAGGCTTGTGGGGAGGCGCCGTTCTATACGCTTGGGCCGCTCGTGACAGACATCGCGCCGGGCTACGACCACATCACGAGCGCGATCGGCGCTGCGATGATCGGCTGGTTCGGGACGGCGATGCTCTGCTACGTGACGCCGAAGGAGCACCTCGGGCTGCCCAACCGCGACGACGTGAAGGCCGGCGTCATCGCCTACAAGATCGCGGCCCACGCAGCAGACCTCGCCAAGGGGCACCCCGCTGCGCAGCTTCGTGACGATGCGCTGTCGAAGGCGCGGTTCGAGTTCCGCTGGTTGGATCAGTTCAACCTGTCGCTCGATCCCGATACGGCGATGGCGTATCACGACGAGACGCTGCCCAAGGAGGCGCACAAGGTGGCGCACTTCTGCTCCATGTGCGGCCCCAAGTTCTGCTCCATGAAGATCACGCAGGACGTTCGGGATTACGCTGCCAAGCAGAACGCGCCGGTCGACGTCGAAGCCGGCATGGCCGAAATGAGCGCCAAGTTCCGCGAGATGGGCGGCGAGGTCTACGTCGACGCCGAGAAGGTGAAAGAGGCGAACA
>QGVC01000597.1 GCA_003242645.1 Pseudomonadota bacterium | reverse complement strand
TGGCCGCGAGCCTCAGCGCTATGACCGCTACCTGATCAGCACCTATCTGACCCCGGAGCGAGTTCGAGACGCTCTCGGCAGCACCATCTCCCTCTCGTTCTGGGAGCTTCCGGGCCTCATCGAGGTGGTCGAGCGTGCCGGGTTGTCGGCAGCGCCCTACAAGATCCAGTACGAGCTCCTGCTGTCGCGGCCTCTGCTATTGATTTGCATGGTCCTTTTTGCCGCGACTGTGTCGTTGCGGTCATTCCGGTTGGGCGGCATTCAGACTATGGTTGCTACCGGAATGATTGGGGGGCTGGGGTTCTTTCTGCTCGCAGAGGTATCCCGACAGATTGGACTTGCCGGACTCGTATCGCCGAGGGTGGCGATATGGGCACCGGTGATTATAGCCGCCCTGGTGTCATTGACGGTGCTTCTGCACCAGGAGGACGGTTAGGTGGAGCGTCGAGCGCGGACACCGCGAGGACGTAGCGCCGAGCGACGTGTTGCGACCCGCCAGCTTCTGGTGGGCGTGGCCGCTTGCGCGCTCGCAGCTTGCCTGCCGTTTGCGGGGTATCTCGCACATGCGCAGGACCCGACCGTTATTGCTCCATCCGTAACCACACTGCCCAATTCGCTCGAGCAGCCCAAGATCCCCTCGGCTTTCCCGAAGGGTGGCCCTCCCCTCTTCGGCCCGGTCCAGCCGATCGACAAGACTCAGCCGCTCTACCTCCAGGGCGATGAGCTGATCTACGACAGCGAAGGCAATCGGATCATCGCGCGCGGCAATGTCGAGATCTACTACAACAACTACATCCTGCTGGCTGATGAGGTCGTCTACGACCAGGACGCAAACACGCTAAGTGCTCTCGGCAACGTCACGCTGAAAGAGCCTAATGGCCTCATCACCCGAGGCGAGCGCATCACGCTGACGGATGACTTCCGCGATGGCTTCGTGCAATCGTTGAGCGTGACGGCTCGGGACGACACACGGATCGCCGCCGAGCGGGCGATCCGGCGCGAAGGCAACATTACGGAGTTCCAGAACGGGCGGTTCACTCCCTGTAAGTCCACCGGAGATATGCCGCCTCTTTGGTGCATCAGCGCGGCGCGCGTGATTCACGACCAGGCTGCCGCGACGATCACCTATCACGACGCCCAGTTCGAAGTCCTTGGGGTGCCTATCTTCGGTCTTCCCTACTTCCAGCACGCCGACCCGACTGTGAAGCAGAAGTCGGGCTTCCTCTCGCCATCCTACCTGACCTCAGAGGATCTGGGGTTCGGCATCGAGGTGCCCTACTACTTCGCGCTGGCGCCGAACTATGACTTGACGTTCCACCCGATGTACCTGGCGAAGCAGGGCGTGCTCTGGCAGGCCGACTGGCGCCATCGGGTCGCCTTTGGCGACGTTACGGGAACCTACACGATCAAGGTCGCAGCCATTGATCAGGACGCTAGGGACCTGCCGGGAACCCCGGCACAGAATGAGCGCTTCGACGGCTGGCGCGGCAGCATCGAGACGAAGGGTAAGTTTTCGCTCTCGTCTTGGTGGAATTTCGGCTGGGACGTGACTGTCGAAAGCGATGATGTATTCCGCCGCTTCTATAAGCTGGACAATATCCTACAAACCGACCGCATCAACGAGGTTTATCTAACCGGTCTCAGCGAGCGGAACTATTTCGGTGCCTACCTCTATCACTTCGGTGGGTTGCGGTTCGATGATTCAGACATGACGCGCGGCCGCGTCCATCCGGTGATAGACTATAATTATATCTTCGCGGATCCGATCCTCGGCGGCGAGCTCTCGTTCAACGCCAATGCATTGAGTTTCTCACGGTCAGTTTCACACACGTTCAACGACGACAAGGCTTGGACTGGAGAAACGGCGATGAACCGCCTCGTCGCCGAAGTGAACTGGCGGCGTCGCTTCATCGATCCGCTCGGCCAGACCTACACGCCTTTCTTCAATCTCCGGGGTGACTTCTATTCACTGCACAACGTCCTCGACCCGGTAACTCTCGACCCGATCGACGACGAGATTGAAACACGAGGCATAGCCGCGGCCGGTATCCTCTACGCCTATCCGTTCGTGTCGCATTCGGCTACCGGAGCGCATGTGAT
>QGVC01000166.1 GCA_003242645.1 Pseudomonadota bacterium | reverse complement strand
CGATCGCTGCCATTTGCTCCCGCTGGAGGCGATGGAACACGATGATCTCGTCGATTCTGTTCAGAAATTCGGGCCTGAATTTCGTCTTCACCTCGGCGAGCACGAACGACTTCGCTGTTTCGAAGTCCTCCTCGGTCTTTGCTGAAACGAGGTACTCGGCGCCGATGTTCGACGTCATGATGATCAGCGTGTTCCGGAAGTCGACCGTGCGGCCCTGACCGTCCGTCAACCGCCCATCATCGAGCACCTGCAGCAGCACGTTGAAAACATCCGGGTGGGCTTTCTCGATCTCATCGAACAGCACCACCTGGTAAGGCCGTCGACGCACGGCTTCCGTCAGTGCACCGCCTTCCTCATAGCCGACGTAGCCGGGCGGCGCGCCAATGAGCCGAGCCACGGAGTGCTTCTCCATGTACTCGCTCATGTCGATGCGCACCATCGCGGTCTCATCGTCGAACAGGAACTCGGCGAGCGCCTTTGTCAGCTCGGTCTTACCCACGCCGGTGGGACCGAGGAACATGAACGAGCCAATCGGCCGGTTCGGGTCCTGCAAGCCGGCGCGTGCGCGACGAACGGCCGTCGAAACCGCCTCGACAGCCTCCTCCTGCCCGACGACACGCTTCGCCAAGGCCTCCTCCATTTTGAGGAGCTTTTCCCGCTCGCCTTCGAGGAGCTTGTCGACGGGTATGCCGGTCCAGCGCGAGACGACCTGGGCGATGTGATTCGCGGTGACTGCCTCCTCCAGAAACTCGCCGTCGCCACCTTTCGCCTCAAGCTCCGCCAATTCCTTCTCGAGCTTGGGGATGATGGCGTAGGTCAGCTCGCCCGCACGCTGCCACTCTCCACGTCGCTGAGCTTGCGCAAGCTCATTGCGAGCGCGGTCGAGCTCCGACTTCAGCTGCGCTGCCCTGCCGAGCTTATCCTTTTCCTGCTGCCAACGGATCGTCAGCTCACGCGAGCGCTCCTCGAGCTCGGACAGCTCCGCCTCTAGCTTCCGCAGGCGCTCCTTGGAGGCCGCGTCCGTCTCCTTCTTGAGAGCCTCAGCCTCGATTTTCAGACGTATGATCTCGCGATCGATCGAATCGAGCTCTTCCGGCTTGGAATCCACCTGCATTCTGAGCCGCGAGGCGGCCTCATCGACAAGGTCGATTGCCTTGTCCGGCAAGAATCGATCCGTGATGTAACGGTGCGACAGCGTCGCCGCGGCCACCAGCGCAGAGTCGGAAATGCGTACCTTGTGGTGCTGCTCATATCGCTCTTTCAAGCCGCGGAGGATTGAGATGGTGTCTTCCACCGACGGCTCGGAAACGTACAGCGGCTGGAAGCGGCGGGCCAAAGCCGCGTCCTTCTCAATGTGTTTACGATATTCATCGAGCGTCGTCGCACCAATGCAGTGTAGCTCTCCGCGAGCCAACGCCGGCTTCAGCAAGTTGGAGGCGTCCATCGCGCCTTCCGATGCGCCGGCCCCGACGATGGTGTGCAGCTCGTCGATGAACAGGATGATCCCGCCCTCAGCAGCAGTTACTTCCTGAAGCACAGCCTTGAGCCGCTCCTCGAACTCACCACGATATTTCGAGCCGGCGATCAGCGCGCCCATGTCGAGGGCAAGCAGCTTCTTGTCCTTGAGGCTTTCGGGGACGTCACCTTTGACGATGCGCTGCGCCAACCCCTCAACGATGGCCGTCTTGCCGACGCCCGGCTCACCGATCAGGACAGGATTATTCTTGGTCCGCCGCGACAGGATTTGCATTGTCCGGCGGATTTCTTCGTCGCGGCCAATGACCGGGTCGATCTTACCCTCGGCGGCGGCCTCGGTAAGGTCGCGCGCATACCGCTTCAAGGCATCATAGGCCTGCTCGGCCGTAGCGGTATCTGCCGTCCGGCCCTTGCGCAGCTCATTGATGGCCTGATTGAGATTCTGTGGAGTGACCCCGGCGTTTGCGAGAATGCGCCCGGCCTCTGTGTCGCGGGCGAGCGCAATCGCGAGAAGCAGCCGCTCGACAGTGACGAACTTATCACCAGCCTTGTCGGCGACCTGCTCTGCCTGATCGAAAATGCGGGCGAGTTCGGGTGTGAGGTAAAGCTGCCCTGCGCCACTGCCCGATACCTTGGGTCTTTTCGCAAGAGCTTGCTGGACCGCAGCGCGCGCCTGCCTGGAATTCCCGCCAGCTCTTTCGATCAATCCCGCCGCCAAGCCCTCCTCATCATCGAGTAGAACCTTCAGCAGGTGCTCGGGCGAAAACTGTTGGTGGCCTTCGCGCAAAGCCAAGGTTTGGGCCGCCTGGATGAAGCCCTTGGCCCGATCCGTGTATCTCTCGAAATTCATATTTCCCTCCTCAGCACGTTCGTTCGCCCTTTGAGGCACGATCCGAACGCCATTCCGACAGGATTGGTGACGTGGTCAGCGGGCCCGGCAGGCACCCTCCGCCCCCGTCGCGTGGAAATATAGTGCTGCGACGGCGCGCCGAAAGGGCCAGGCTCATGCCAACTTTGCAGGAAACGCAGGCGCGAAGGTTGCGATCGATCAAGACGGGATCGTTACGGCTGCGGAACGCGCCATCTTCGAGCCAACCCTCGTCCCGCGCCGGCTAACCAGGGACAATTGAGGTAGGACCTACGCTGATAAGAGCAGATGGTGGGCTGGAATTGACGTCTAGCGCCGACCGCTGACGCTCTCGTGGACGAGTGGCGAGACCTCTGACACGCGCAATGCACACGTGCGGCCCATTAGCTATCGCAATCAGCCGAGACACAAAAAGGATCGCCACCGGCAGCTAGGCCACCGATCGTCCGATTCTCATCATTGGTGACTCGCTTATGTCGTTGCCGCTCTCGACTAGCGGCGCTCCCCCGAGATGTCCCTCTCTCGGCCCCCGTTACTCCCCGCGGCTTTTATTGGTCGCTGGCGTCCCCGCTGGCGCTGGCACCTTCGGATTCGTCAGAGCTGCCTCCGTTTGCTTCACGCCGCGTACGCCTCACCGGACGCCGCAAGAACTCAGGTTGCTCCTGCAGGGTGTTAGCAAAGCGTTCACGCCGCCGCTGGACGCTTTCCGAACGTGGTTGAGGATTAGCCTCGACTGTGGGCTGCTCACTTACCTCGACCTGCTGGACGGGCTGCGAGCCGTTATCCGCGGCGCTCACCCGCTGTTCATCAAGGCGGTCCCGAGCTGGTCGACCGTTCTCCTGCTGGGGGCGATCATCCAGCCTGCCGTTCCCATCCATCCGCGGCTGCGGCTCCTGACCACGCGGGATTGCGTAGCTCTCTACCTCGTCAACATCGTCATCCAGGAGATCATCCGCATCCAACAAGTCGCGGTGGCGGCTGGCGCCGTTCATGCTCTCGCCGGCCTGCTGAGCTGTCTGCTCACGATAGGCCATAATGATCCGATTGTAGTGCTCGGCGTGCTGCAAATAATTCTCGGCCAGTACTGGATCACCGGAAGCAAGCGCATCACGCGCCAAGGACATGTACTTCTCAGCAATGTGCGCCGGCGTACCCCGGATTTTAACGTCCGGACCGTTCGATTCATAGCTGCGTGTCAGTGGATTGTGGTGAGCCTTGCGGTTACGCCCACGCCCTCTGCGATTTTGCTGTCCCTGCCTCATAGTCTCCCAATCTCAACTATCCCGATTACTTCTATTTTTCATTGCATGTCCGGGCCGGCCGGCAGCGAACTGCCTTGCGCACCCGTCGAAGCAGATGACTTCTGCCCCCCTTGAAGCAGCACGTCGCCAACGCTGCTGCATTCGTCACGTCACTCGCGTGCGCGAACGCACCGTGTTCATTCTGGTAGCTCTGACACTCACGAAAGAATCGCCAGTCAATCCACTCGGGAAAAGGCGCTTTCAACGAAACAGCGTTGCCATCGCAACTGCAGACCCGGTCGACCAACTTGCGACCAGTGCGGGCAACTCGCTTGTTTCGCTCGGTTCACTTGCGCTCGCAGGAGGCAGCCATAGAGGAGACCTGGCTGCACTGGTGCGGTAGCGCTTCCTTCCGCCTGATTTGACATTAGCCCGGGTGTGGCTCGTTTCCAAGTATTTTTCTTTCTCGTCTCAGTGGCGTGCCCTCCACGCCACACACCTGTCGACCCCATTCAGATCGCGGAAGGTGCGAATCTCGGGCGGCTGGCCATCGACTCGGGCAAAGCCCAGCAGCTCAGAAACTGCGGCAGCCTGACCTTTACCAACCTCGAAGACCGCCCACCCATTGGGGACGACCCTGACAAGATCTCTTGCAAGCTCCCGATAGACGTCCAGCCCATCGGCGCCTCCATCCAACGCTGTCCACGGGTCGTAGTCTCGGACCTCCGGATCGAGCTCTTCGATCGTGTCCGTCGGAATATACGGCGGATTCACTACCAGTAAGTCGAAAGGCCCAGTTATGCCGTTTAGAGAGCGTGCCAGTTTCCATTCGGCACGGAATGCCACTCCGTGGCGATGTGCATTGCGTTGCGCTACCTCCAACGCCGCTGCGCTGATGTCGGTTCCGAGCCCTGTAGAACGGGGCAACTCCGCCAGCAATGTGACGAGAAGGCAGCCTGAGCCCGTTCCAACATCCAGTATTCGAAGCGGCGAATCATTAACTGCAGCGCCGCTCCCGACTAGTTCGATGGCCGCTTCGATAATGGTTTCGCTCTCAGGCCGTGGATCAAGAGTCGCGGGCGAAATCTCAAATTCACGGCCATAGAAACCGCGGCTGCCAAGAATGCGCGAAACCGGCTCGCGAGCGAGGCGTCGCTCGATGAAGCGATTCACTTGCGCCAATTCGGCTGGACCAACCGGCATTTCCGGTCGGCTGATGAGCTGGTGAGCCTCAAGACCCATCGCCGCAGCAACCAAAATGCGCCCATCACGGGCAGGCGAATCGATGCCCGCCTCGCGAAGGCGCCGGGTCGCTTCGGCCGTAACCTTGGCGAGGGTTAAAGACCCGGCACTGGCCTCAGATATGGTCGTAAGCATTCGCTTCGGCAAGCAAACTCGCCTGGTGATTCGTTATGAGTGCATCGATGATCTCGTCGAGGGCGCTGCCGTCCAGCACTTGGTCGAGCTTATGCAAGGTCAGATTGATCCGGTGATCCGTGACGCGCCCCTGCGGAAAATTGTACGTGCGGATACGCTGCGAACGATCGCCTGTGCCGACCTGACCACGTCGCTGCGCCGCCCGCTCTTCAGCCGCACGTTGCCGCTCAAGCTCATAGAGCCGCGACCTCAGCACCTGCATGGCCATTCTCCGGTTCTGGTGCTGAGACTTCTCGGCTGACACGACGACGATGCCGGTCGGCAAATGTGTGATGCGGACAGCCGAGTCCGTCTTGTTCACGTGCTGGCCGCCCGCACCGCTCGCTCTCATCGTATCGATGCGGATGTCCTCCGGCCTGATCTCGATATCGACCTCCTCCGGCTCGGGTAGAACGGCGACTGTCGCGGCCGACGTGTGAATCCGGCCGCTCGCCTCCGTCTCGGGAACGCGCTGCACCCGATGCACGCCGGACTCGAACTTCAGGCGGGCGAACACGCCATGCCCGGAAATCGAGGCAATGACCTCTTTGATACCGCCGAGGTCGTTCTCGGATATGGAAATGATCTCCGTCTTCCAGCCGTGAAGGTCGGCGTAGCGCTGGTACATCCGAAAGAGGTCGGCTGCGAAGAGCGCTGCCTCATCTCCACCTGTCCCGGCCCGGACCTCGAGGATGATGCTCCGCTCGTCGGCGGCATCCTTGGGCAGCAGCAGGATGCGAAGCTTGTGCTTGAGATCCTCGATCTTGGGTTTCAGCGCCTCGATTTCGTCCCTGGCAAGCGCAGCCATCTCCGGATCGGAGCGCTCATCCTCGGCCATGGATGTCAGCTCGGCAAGCTCCTGCTCCGCCTTGCGCAATTCCTTGACGGTCGTGACGATAGGCGTCAGCTCAGCGAACTCCTTGTTGAGCTTGGCGTAGGTCGCTTGGTTGCCCCCCTCGCTCAGCTCCGCCTGGAGCACCTCCCAGCGTTGAACAAGCTTTTCGAGTTTTTCGTGCGGAACGGAGTTCATCTCGACCGTCTAATGCTGTCCTTCATCGCGCGTGTGGCCCGCCGACCGCTCAAGGCCAGAGGTTAGCTCTGACAAGTTAAGCTAAGACACGCAAGACAAGCGCCTGTCGCGCCGGGTCGTAACCCTGCCGCGGGCACTTCGAGCAGTGGCATCAGGCCAGCTCAACCCCCTCGGCCCTGGCGAACTCCTGCAGCTCGGATCTTATGCTGCCGGACTTGGACTGCAACAACTCGTCCATGAGGCCCGTGACCTTGCCGGCGTTGAGCGACAAGATCATCGTCTTTACGGGACCGATCGAGGCTGGTGCCATGGAGATTGTGCGGTAGCCCAGTCCAATCAAGGCCATGGCCTCCAGCGGGCGGCCCGCCATCTCACCGCAGAGCGTCACCGGAACCCCGTGCTTGTTCCCCGCCCGAATGACTTGTTTGAGCGCCTTCAGCGCTGACACGGACAGCGGATCGTAGCGGTGCCCGACGTGCGCATTCGACCGGTCCGCTGCAAACAGGAACTGCAGCAGGTCGTTGCTGCCGACGGAAACGAAATCGACGTGAGGCATCAACGCGTCGAGCTCGTAGAGAATGCTCGGCACCTCGATCATGGCGCCGAGATGCAGCTTAGCCGGCCTGGGCACCCCGCGCCGTTCCATATTTTCGACTTCCCGGTTGATGAGACCCTTGGCTGCCTCGATCTCGGACACGGTCGAGACCATGGGGATCATGATCCTCAGCTCGCGCCCCGCAGCCGCCCTGATCAGGGCCTGTATCTGCGTGCGGAACAGCCCTGGCCGGTCGAGCGCGATGCGGATGGCGCGCCAACCGAGTGCCGGGTTCTCCTCCTTGGGTTGGCGAAGGTAGGGGAGGACCTTGTCGCCGCCGATGTCGAGGCTGCGGAACACGACCGGCTTCCCCGCGGCGCCATCCATGATCTGCCGGTAGGTCTCGGTCTGCTTATCCCGCCGCGGCAACGTCGACGAGATCATGAACTGCAGCTCGGTGCGGAACAGGCCGATGCCCTCGGCACCGGACTCGGCCAGATGCGGAATGTCGACGAGGAGCCCCGCGTTGATCAGCAGCGAGATCCGTTCCCCGTCTCTCGTGACCGTCGGCAGGTCGCGCAGGGCCTGATACTGTCGCTGCCGGCGGGCTCTGAACCGGACCTTGTCGGAATAGGCAGCGACCACCTCGGCGGAGGGCCGAAGGTGAATGTCGCCGGTCTCGGCATCGACGATTACGGGATCGCCGGTCGAGACGCGCTCGACTATGCCCCGCGCCTGCCCAACCGCGGCGAGATCCAGCGCCCGCGCTACGATCGCGACGTGGCTTTGGCCGCTCCCCTCCTCGATAATAAGCCCCCGCAGCTTCGAGCGATCGTAGTCGAGGAGCTCGGCAGGACCCATCGTCCGTGCCACGAGGATCGTGTCGGCGGGGAGCTGGAAGCCCTCACGCGCTGCCGTGGTCCGGCCTGCGAGAATCCGCAGTAGCCTCGCAGAGAGGTCGTCGAGGTCGCGCAACCGCTCCCGCCAGTAAGGATCGTTCTGGCGCAGCATGCGCGTGCGCGTGGCATTGTGGACGCGCTCGACCGCAGCCTCGGCCGTCAGCCCCTCGCGAATGGCCGCCTCCATCCGCCGGACCCACCCGCGGTCGTTGGCGAACATGCGGTAGGCCTCGAGCACCTCGCGGTGGTCGCCAGCCTGGGACAGAGCCTCCACGCTCAGCAATTCGTCGAGGCTCATGCGCAGCTTGTGAACCGCAGATTCGAGCCGCTGCAACTCGGTGTCGATGTCCTCGGCGAGAAG
>QGVC01000596.1 GCA_003242645.1 Pseudomonadota bacterium | reverse complement strand
ACAGCTGGCGTGCCGAAAACGCGCCAGAAGAGGCTATCAAGGAAGTCTCCGAGCAGGCGGACCGGCTCGTCGCGCTGCTGCGCTGGCTGCGCCGCCTATACGACAGGGAGGCGGGGAATCCTCTGAAGTGCGTGCTCCGCCTTTCGGAACTCTCCACGTTCGAGGATGCCCAGGCGGCGGGTGAGCGGCTCGCCGAGCAGTTGGATCTAGGTGATGTGCCGGCAGCGAAACTGCGTGAAAAGATTCAGGAGCAGCTGGACATCCCTGTGCTTTACGTCGACACGGGAAACCATCGCGACGTCTCCGGAGCAACTGTCCACCTGGCGGATTTCGCATGCATCCTCATCAATCGTCGCGAACCCACTGGACGACGCGCGTTCGATCTGGCGCATGAGCTATTCCACGCGCTCACGTGGGAGGCAATGCCACCGAAGCGGATCGATTCGAGTACTCTGGACTCCCGTGGTGCGAGCAGGAAAAGGCGGATCGAGCAACTCGCAAACAACTTTGCAACAGCACTGTTGATGCCGCGCGCGCTACTGGAGGCGCGCATCAAGCGTACCGACCGATCCAACCCAGAACAGCTGTGCGCGCTTGCTGCCGAACTCAGTGTCTCCCCGAGCGCTCTTGCATGGCGCCTTTACAACCTCAACTGGATCAAGAGCTCTACTCGCAAAGCTCTTCAGACGATGAAGTCGGTTGAGCCGCCTGGCGCGCTTCCGCCCCCATATTCCGAACCCTTCATTTCCATGCTCAGTCGAGCGCTTTGTGAAGGGCGTCTCTCGCCGAGAAAGGCGGCAAAGCTCCTTGGGCTCAATTTGGATGAGCTCGACGAGCTTTTCAGGCAGTACGGAGTTGAAGCGCCGTACTGATGCGAAAGCAGAGGGTCTTCGTCGACACCAATGCGATATTCCCCGCAACTGCGGTCGGCGAATGGAATCGGCTATGCGGGTTCTACAGCGTGGAGACCGTTGAGGCTGTTGTTGCGGAAACTCAAAACGGAAACGTAAATCGCAAGGGATATGTTGCAGTTCGTGAGTCAGAACTTAGGCAAACCCTCGCGAGAATTCATCAACCCACCGAGCACGATCGCGCGGCCTTCCGCCTCAAGGCAATCCATCTGCGCATCGAATTGGATGAAGGCGAACGGGACTTACTGGCGTACCTCCTCGCACACGAAACCCCAAGCCCCGAGATCCTTGTTCTCACTACATCCGATCGAGCAGCAGTGCGCGCCTGCTGCCACTTAGGTTGGGCCGATTCCCTGGTCTCCTTAGACAGACTGTTGGCACACGCGGGCGCTCCGCCTGCATCACGCAAGTTACTCCAGGGTCTCGGCGCGCACTACCTGGAACCGTGGCTCACTCAGGTGCGTACCGAGTTTCTTCTCGAGAAGCTGAATACGAATCACGGCAACTGATCGTTCGTCGCTGACAGGATCAACACTTGAGTTTGCACTGGGTGTAGCTCTGCATTTCCGCGCATGCACTCCGTTCGATGATGCCGAATGCGAGAGCGTGAGGAGTTCTGACGGCGATTGTGCATTTGACAAACCCAATCCCGCGCCGCGCGCTAGCGGGCTGGGTCGTTGAGGGACCTCCGCCTGGCGGGGCTGCGCCGGGTGACGATAGGGCTAGGAGACTTAACGGTTAAGAGGACTTAACCGCTCTCTTAACAAGCAAGAAGTCCGCGACAAGCGCGGCCTCCGTGTCACGGAAGTCTCACGCAAAAGCTTTCATCTGACGGTACTTGGCTGAGACTAAGTCGGAGGCCGAGACCAAGCTCGCCGACGGGTTAAGTGCCCTCGTTCCACTGAAGGAGTTTCTGGCTGCCGAGTTTGTGGATCCGCCGACTGGTGAAGAGAAGAAGTCATTTTCTCAACAGGCGGGACCCAGCGAGCAGGTGGTGCGCGTCACAAACGTCTCATTGGCGCTCGAAGAGGTCGGATACGAGTACACCTTCTCAAGTGAGCCGTCCGACGAATCTCCAGAAACGGTAACGCCAATTGACTTCTGCGCAGACGTAAAGTGTCCGGTTCGCTTTGCGCGCAAACCCATTGGTGCAACCGTGGATGCAAAGAAGGAAGAGCGCTCAGGGGACGTTG
>QGVC01000595.1 GCA_003242645.1 Pseudomonadota bacterium | reverse complement strand
AAGGCGAGCAATCTTCGCAGTTGTTGACTTGGTACTTCCTTGCTCACCAGTGATCACGCAAATTGGATAGGGAGGACGCGGGCGCAGGGCCGACAGCAAAAAACTAGTATACATTACCTGCTGCGCTTTGGTTTGCAAGTTCAGTAGCGACCAGAGGAGGCTAATATCGCCGTTGGGCTCTGGCTTAGGGAGAGGCTTCATTCCCTTTGGGCGAATGAAGCGGATGGGTGGGTTCTTGACCACCCTCCAGCCGTTACTGTCCACCTCGATGGTCTGGAATGTCGAGTCACCCATGGCGATATTGTCGAGATAAATGCATCCATTGTATCCCCCAACGCGAACATGGACCTCGTATTGGGTCGCACCGTAGTGCGCCTCTGAGCAGGCTATTCTGACAGCCGCGTCGATGGCATCTTGCTTGGGGGCAAATCCGGTCAATGCCTTGCAGGTGTCGTAAAGATACTTTTCAAAGGCTCGCGACCGGATTCCTAGAGTTCGACGTTGGCCGTTTTCAACAACGTCCGCGAATTCTCTACCGTCACTCGTCCTGAAAATGGTAGTCGCAAGCGCGATTTCAGCAAGTGTATCAGCGTTTGGTCTTACCTTACGTGCATTCTGCTTCTGCGCAGCTTCTAGGGTGCTTTGCGGAGGTAAGGTTTCCTCAGACAGATTCGGTTCGACTCTCTCTGCATCTGCAATTAGAGCTGCGATGCGTTCTTTTGGAGTAATCTCATTCATACTTATGTCTCTATAACCTATTCTCTTACATTTGGCCTTTTCTGCTGGTGAGAATGTCGTTAAAATCGAGACCACGAGGTGGTCGGGCTATGAAAACAGCTCGACCTTCTCGGCTCCAACGCTGGGCGCAATCTTGCGCGGCCCTTTCACCCGCATCATCGCCATCGGCGAGCACAATTATTTTCCGAATTTCCTGCGGCAATTCGATTGCGCTCATGCCAGATGTCGAAAGAGCAGCCCAGGCGGACTTCCCGACTACCGCCATCGCCGACAAGCACGTTTCGATGCCCTCCCCGATCATCACTTCATCGGTGTGCGGCGCTAGACGCACTGCGCCGCCTTTGCATGGGCCAAGCATCAATTTCGAGGCACTGAGTGGTGCCTTTCCGGTGCCCTCATGATTGAGATAGGTGCGATGGATAGCCACCGGCGTCCCAAACACGTCGCAGACGAGGGCTATCATAGCCGGGAAGAATCTGCCGTCTGGATGCCGAAGCTTTGGGTGAAATCGGATAGCTCCGGGGATAGGCAGTTGAAGTCCGCGAGAGCGAAGATAGATCTCCACTAAGCTGCCCTCCGGCGGCAACGACTCTTTCCAAATGGTCAGCGCGCGTTCTGAGTTCTCCCGTTGATCCATCCAATTCTTTTTGGGTTTGTTGAGAGTTGCCTGGGATCGAGAAGATGCGGCTTCTGGCCAAAGATTCATGTCGCGCAGCTTTTGGATGACCAGCTCCTGAGAGCAGCCAGCAAAGCAATGAACGAGTATCTTTCCGCCCTCACCAATATCGATGGAAAGGCTCGGGTCGCCATCGTCATGTGCAGGACACCTGGCTTTC
This sequence comes from Pseudomonadota bacterium, assembly GCA_003242645.1. The sequence goes on along the minus strand of QGVC01000595.1, from coordinate 552 downwards.
CAGCCTGAGCCCGACTTGCGCCCGTCGAGAGCTTTAGCTATGGCTTCGGCGTACATGCACTCTCCTCACCGAATTTGCCTCGGCGTACCTCTTTATCGGTGGGATTTGCGGATTCAGTGGGCTCGTCGCTTTCCGCTAAAAGTGGGTTAGCGTAGGGTCGCCCGCGAACTGACTTGCGGGCTTTGACCCACGCGTCGATGTCAGACTTGAGCCATGCGACGCGCCCAACGGATATTGAGTAGGGCTTGGGGAACCGGCCGCGGCCAATTTCTCTGTACAGGGTCGACCGGGACAACGAGGTGCGCCGTAGCACTTCGGGGAGGGGCAGAAACGTACCCGACCCTGTCCCATCTGTAATACGTGGCATTTTTTCCTCATCAACTTAACTTGCGGCGCAGGAAGCCGCCAGCTCGAGAGGAGGCATAAAGGATTCGGGCAGTTGGATGGATAAATGGTAGGCGGGAGAGGCCTGACGACACTCTGCAGCTAGTTCGGTCTACAGCGGCTCCACGTCTTGGGTCGTCTAGAAAAAACGCTGAGGTTATACAACGG
>QGVC01000165.1 GCA_003242645.1 Pseudomonadota bacterium | reverse complement strand
CCTTGGTATCTGTTTTGCGCTATCCCGCTGAAGTCGCCCTTCCGTGCCTTTATCGGCGACTGAATCCTTGTCCAAGGGTCTACCCTGGGAGATTGGCAAGTCCTTCGATAACTCGGCGCCTGTTGGTCCAATCCATCCAGTGTCATTGGTCGGCCATCTGCTAGCTGGAGCCATCTCGATAGAAGTCAACGGCAAAGAGCGCCAAAGGGGCGACCTCAAGCAAATGATCTGGACGACGCCCGAAATCATTGCGAACCTTTCGGCATCTTACCGGCTCGAGCCCGGTGATCTCATAATGACCGGCACGCCGGCTGGCGTAGGTCCCTTGCAGCCGGGCGACAAATTGGTCGCGCGGATTGAGGGATTGGCGCCCTTTTCGTTTTCGATCGGAGCGAAGGTGTCCTGAGCGATGCTACCCACAGAGCGCATTGCATACTCGGCAATTACAGAGCGACCCCCGCTGAAATTGCCTGGCAAGGCCCGAATGGTGGTCTGGGTCATCGTCAACGTGGAGGAATGGGACCCCCGCGAGACCATGCCGCGCACGGTGCTTACCCCGCCGGCGGGCGGCTCACCAATGCCGGATATTCCAAACTGGGCCTGGCACGAGTATGGCAATCGAGTCGGTTTCTGGCGCCTGCTGGAAATTCTCGACAATCACGGCATCAGGGCGGTGTTGGCCATCAACGGTAAGGCGATCAAGACCTACGAGCCGATTTCCCGCGCCGCGTTGGAGCGTGGTTGGGAGTTCATGGGCCATGGCTTCGGCCAGAAAAACATGCAGAAGGTGCCCGACGAGCGCGAGGACATTCGCATGACGGTGGAGGCGATCAAATCTTTCACCGGCAAAGCCCCCCGCGGATGGCTCGGGCCCGGATTGACCGAGACCTGGGAAACTCCCGACATTCTGGTCGAGGAAGGCTTCGATTACGTCTGCGATTGGGTTCTTGATGATCAGCCCGTCGTGCTGAAAACCCGCACCAAACCCATCGTGAGCATTCCCTACACTCAGGAATGTAATGACGTTGCCATGATGCTGATCCAGCATCACAAAGCGTCCGAGTATCACGATCGGGCGATGGACCAATTCGAGCAGCTCTATCACGACAGCGCGGAGTCCGCGCGCGTTATGGCGCTGGTGGTGCATCCCTACATCATGGGCGCGCCGCATCGAGCCAAGCATTTCCGGCGCGTGCTTGAGAAGATCACGCGCCGGCCGGACGTGTTGTTCTGGACCGGTGAGGAAATCTACGACTGGTATCTGCGCGAGCGGCCGGATGCCCTCAAGAACATGGGCTGAGCTGTGTCGGGCCTCAACCTCGTTCAAGTGCTCAATGGCCTGACATTCGCGGCTCTGCTGTTTATCGTCGCGTCAGGCTTCACACTCATCTTTGGCCTGTTGCGCATCGTCAATCTTGCGCATGGCGCGCTTTACCTTTTCGGCGGCTATATCGGCTACACGGTTGTCGGTGCGACGGGCAATTTCGTGCTCGGGGTTCTGGCCTCGATGGTCTCCATTGCCGGGCTCGGTCTCTTTATCGACCAAGCGTTGCTGCGTTTCGTCCGGGGATTCCCATTGCGCGAGGTGCTGCTGACGCTCGGTGTTGCATTCGTTCTGAACGACCTTGCACTGGTGATCTGGGGCGGGGACACGTTTTCGGTCCAGATCCCGGAGTTCTTGCGCGGAGCGGTGCGCATTGGCGGTGTCTTTTACCCGAAATATCGCCTGTTTGTGCTATTCTTGGGCATCCTCACCTTCATCGCGCTCTGGTTCTTGATCAATAAGACGCGACTTGGTGCTCTCATTCGCGCCGGCGTGGACGACGCGGAAATGGTTGAGGCCATGGGCATCAATATCCGCCGCGTGTTCCTGGCGACTTCGATGCTCGGCACCTCCTTGGCTGGGCTCGGCGGAACCGTCGGCGGAGCGTTTCTCACGCTTTATCCCACGGCGGATTCCGAAATTCTCGTATTTTCTCTCGCAATCGTCATCATTGGTGGCAGCGGGAGCTTGGTCGGCGCCGCCGTCGGCGCATTGCTGGTCGGTATGCTCAATACAATTGGGCAGGTGATGTTTCCCGAGCTTGCGTACTTTGTCATCTTCGGGCCGATGGCAGTTCTGCTTGCCTTCCGTCCCATGGGGTTATTCGGGAGGGCGTCATAATGGCCTCGGCGTTGACCACCGCCAGAAATCCGCTGGTGATTCCAGTTGTCGCGCTCGCCGTTCTCTTTGGAGCGCTGCCACCATTCGTCTCTACATACGAATTAAGCCTCGCCAACGAGGTGCTCATATTCGCGTTGCTGGCCATGTCCATCGACGTGCTCGCAGGCTACGCCGGGCGGGTCTCGCTAGGGCATGGCGCCATTTTCGGGATTTCGACCTACGTCGTGATCTACTGGACGTCAATCATGGGCGGGTCGGCGTGGGTCGGTTGTCTCCTCGGCATTGTCGCGGCGACGCTGGCTGCCGGCATCTTCGCCTTATTGGCTGCCCGTGTCAGTGGCGTGTACTTCCTGCTGCTGACACTCGCTCTGGGCATGATCGTCTGGGGTGTGTGTCTGCGTTGGACGAGCGTAACCGGTGGCGAGAATGGCATTCGGGGCTCTGGCCGCCCGGACATTATCGCGGATCCCACCGTCTTCTACTACCTCACTCTGGCAACGGTACTTGCGTTGACCGTGGTCATCTGGCGTTTCGTTCACTCGCCATTCGGGCTCACGCTTCGGGGCATCCGCGATAGCGAAAGCCGCATGCGGAGCCTCGGCTATGGTGTGGCCACTCACATCCTCTTGGCATTCACGATTACTGGCTTTTTCGCGGGTGTCGCTGGTGCGCTTTACGCCTTATTCAATAATTTCGTGAGCCCCTCGACGGTGCAGTTGGCTCAATCGGTCGAGGGGTTGCTCATGGCGATTATCGGCGGAATTGGCACTTTGTTTGGCTCTTTCATCGGAGCGGCTGCCATCATTCTGTTGGAGAACTTCGTGAGCCAGTACACCGAGCGCTGGCAAATGATCTTGGGCTTTACGTTTATCGGTGCCATGATCTTTGCCCCCGAGGGCATCCTTGGCGGATTGCGTAAACTTTTCGCGAGAAGAACCGGCCAGCAAAGGGCTGACAGTAAAGTTTGATCAGGGTACGGAGGCTGCAATGGACCGCAGAACATTCCTAAAGCAGACAGGCTTGGCACTGGCCGCAACGGCGACGGGCGCGTTTCCGGCTCCCCATATCGCACGCGCACAGGGCGGTCCGATCCGCATCGGCCTTATGGCGCCTTTGAGCGGCGTCGTAGCCGCTGGCGGCAGAGAGATCGTCGAAGGCTTTAGTATGTACTGGGAGGAGAGGGGCAACCAAGTCGCCGGCCGCCCGGTCCAAGTGATCGTCGAGGACGATGCTGGCAACCCTGATACGGCTCTGCAAAAAGCCCGCCGCCTCGTCGAACAGGAAAACGTCGATTTTCTATTCGGCAATCTCCTCGCCAATACAGGATTGGCCGTTGCAAATTATGTTCGCGGAAACGGGGTCCCCTACTTCATTCCTGTCATCGCTGCTGACGATCTGACACAGCGTGCCCGAGTGAGAAATGTCATCCGGGTTGCCGGTTACACGGCTAGCCAAATGCCGCGGCCGCTGGCCGACTGGGCGCTGAAGCAAGGCTACAGAAAAGTAGCGACGATCTCGCAGGACTATACCTTTGGGCACGAGCAGTGCGCGGGCTTTGCTCAGGTATTCACCGAGGGCGGCGGAACAATCGTCGCTCAGCTGTGGAACCCGCTGAATACCGCCGATTTCAGTCCCTATATCGGTCAGCTCGGCAGCTTGGATATCGATGCAGTTTTCGCGATGGAGCTAGGTGCCGACGCTTCTCGCTTCATGAAGCAGTATGCCGATTTTGGGCTGAAGGGGCAGCTTCCGCTGCTCGGGGCGCAGAACTTTACTGACCAGTCGGTGATCCGGACATCCGGTCCGGAATGCGAGGATATCGTTTCCTCGGCACACTTCGCTGAAGGCTCCGACAATCCTGAAACGCAGAAGTTCGTAAAGGCCTACAGCGAGAAATATGGAAAGCTGCCCTCCCTCTACGGCTTCTCACATTACTCGGGTGCGATGTGGGTCGGGCAAGTGATCGAAGAACTAAAGGGCGACATTTCGAACCGTGACAAATTCCTTGATGCTGTCCTGAGCAGCGAGCTTACCAATTCGCCTCTCGGCCGCCCCGTTCGCTTCGACGACTACGGTAACCCCATATATGACGTATATATCCGCAAAGTCGTCAAAAACTCCGAGGGCAAATATTGGAACGTCCCGATCGAGACATATCCATCCGTCTCGCAGTTCTGGACGTACGATCCGCAGGAGTATCTGGCTAAGCCGCCATTCTCTCGCGACAACCAGGGTATCAAGAAGTCCTGATCTATCCCGCAAGAGGCACAGCCAGCTTTCGGCTGTGCCACTACATTTTTAATGAAGAGCGTCTCTCGTGTCGGAACCTGCGCTTGTTCTTGAGAATGTCACCGTAGCTTTCGGCGCGCTGAAAGCGGTCGACGACGTGTCGCTCTCCGTCAAGCGCGGCGAGCGGCGCGCGATTATCGGACCGAATGGCGCGGGAAAAACGACACTGTTCAATGCAATTACCGGCGTTTTCCCGCCGACCTCGGGTCGCATAACTTTCGAAGGCAAGGATGTGACCCGCATGCCAGCGCATAAGCGCGCGCGGCTGGGCATGAGTCGGACATTTCAAATTACCAATCTGTTTCCGACGATGACGGTCGAGGAAAACATGCAGCTGGCATTGCGCGGCACCGAGCCTAGCAAATTCTCAATGCTCGGATCCACGCGGCTGACGCCTGAACAGCAGGACCGCATAGCGTCTGCCTTGCGCATGTCGCGGCTGGAGGAGCGCAGCGCTGTTGCGGTCAACGAGCTTTCGTATGGCGAGCAGCGCCAGCTAGAGATGGCAATGGCTCTGGTTTCCAAGCCGCGTTTGCTCTTGCTCGACGAGCCCGCTGCGGGACTTTCCCCGGCCGAGCGCGTCATGGTCGCGGATATCATCCGTTCGCTGCCGCAAGATCTGACCATGGTTCTGATCGAGCACGACATGGAGCTGGTGCTCAATCTCGTGGACTGGGTGACTTGCCTTAACAACGGCCAGCTGCTCGCGGAAGGGTCACCTGACGAGATCCGCACCAATCAGCACGTGCAGGACGTCTATTTGGGGAAGGCACGCTCCCATGCTTGAGGTCCGTAACCTGCACAGCTACTACGGCGACGCCCACGTCCTGCATGGCGTTTCGCTCGAGGTAAGGCCCGGCGAGGTGGTCGCCCTTCTCGGCCGCAATGGCATGGGCAAGACGACCCTCATTCGCTCCATCATGCGGCTGGCACAACCGCAGGTGAGGGAAGGATCGCTGTTATGGAAAGGCGAAGAGCTCAGGAACCTCACCCCGCATGAGGTGGCCTCGCGCCGTATCGCGTTGGTGCCGCAAGGGCGACGCCTTTTCGCATCGCTGACCGTAACCGAGCATCTGACGATGCTGAAGCCGGCCAGCGCCAAAGACGGTTGGACCGTCGATCGCGTTTTCGAAATGTTTCCTCGCCTGGCGGAGCGTCGAAATCATCGTGGCAGCCAGCTTTCGGGCGGCGAGCGGCAAATGCTGGCCATCGGCCGTTCCCTGATGCTCGATCCCGAACTCATGCTGATGGATGAGCCTTCCGAAGGCCTCGCGCCGGTGCTCGTTCAGCACCTCGAGACCATCATCGCCGATCTTGGAAAGACGGGCCTTGCGATCCTACTCGTAGAGCAGAACGTTTACAGCGCCCTCTCTGTGGCGTCCCGGTTCTACGTTTTGGAAACGGGCCGCGTCGTTCATGAAGCGACAGCGGACGAGATCAAGAAGGATCAGACCCTCTTAATGCGCTTTCTTGGAGTCCACTGACACCGTCTTTCCAATTAGGACATAGGGGCATCAGACAGTTTAGCCCAAATCGAGTAACTGGCTATTTGAGTGCGCGGATCTCAACCGCGTTCTGGCGCGCTTTTTGCAGTGTGACCACGCTCACCCCGCCGAGCCCATCTTGCACCGTTTCCGATCACCAGGCCGACGGCAGACAAAGACCCATCGCTTGCCGCTGCTCTTGTCGGCCGAGATCCGCAAGTAGAGCCCACCCTCGTCAGCAAGGTCGCCGCCGAAGAGCCTAAGCTTTCGTGGCAGCACAGGTCACAAATCGTCGCTTCCTGCTCCGCCTTTCTCAGCGCTTAGACGCCTACGCCTTATTCCAGCAGCATCGTCGTCTGAACCGCACTAACCCGACTACCTCTGGCATCGCGGACGATGCGCATTTGCCCAGGCAGTGATACTGCGCTTGGGAAGCGCCTCTCTTGCAACTTGGCGGGATCTCTTGGCACTCGGCCTAAGCACCTGATGCATCAGCCCTGGGACGCGGCATACCTCCCCGACAGGTCGACATCATCACGCCTGGGGACAACGGAGTACGATGGCGTTCATCTCGAACAGGCTAGGCGCTGCTCCGGTTCGAGGTCCTGGATCACCATTATCGTTAACTAGTATTGGGATTCACCCGGCTCCTCAGAAATGCTCGCGTTATCAATGGCTTACGAGAATCCCGTCTCCATCAACCCAAGGTTGGTTTCACATTTCTTATTTGCCACCTATGTCGCGAGCTGAGTCGCGTCCTTTGATAATCTCCGCACCCGCCGCGTAAGTCCTCCCCAAAGCCAACTCTCAAGAGCTGCACTGCGTGACCATTATGCAACATCACTCCTGTTGCCGCATCGGGTGTGTCACATGCGCGAACTGTGGGGTTTGAACGCCTGGTGCGATCTCTCCAGCCTGCATCCCGGCGCGCCGGCGGTGCGGTATGCTCTATAATTTGAGCTGAATGTCAGCAATAGTGTAGTAGCCTGTGCTAGTGACAGCACAGGTTCGATGACGCGTCTAACAATAAGCGTCTACAAGGAGGAAGAAGTATGATGTCCAGGTCGAGGGTCTCATTGTTGGCAGCCTCTGCGGCGGCTCTGGCGCTCACGTTCTCCACCTTGGCGGTAGATCCCGCGGCTGCTCAGGAGCGCAAGTCGCTCCGCTGGGCGACGTCCAGCGTCGATTCCTATGGCTACAAGATCGCCGCTACCATGGCCGAGGTGACCGAGAAGGCACTCGGCGGCGAGTACACCGTGACCGTCAATCCATATCCGTCAACGACGGGCGCCATGAAGGCCGTCATGGATGGTGACGGTGAGATCGGCTACACCGCCGATGTCGGCATGACCCAGCTCTATGAGAAGGAAGGCGGCTTCAAGAACTACGAGCCCAAGAAGGGCTTGCTCGTGCATACCTGGTACGCCTATCCGATGGAGACCTTCATGATGGTCCTGGCGGAGAAGGCGGATCAATTCAAGTGCTTGAAAGATTTCTCGGGCAAGCCGACCTTCTTCACGCCTGCCGGCTTCATGAACTGGCTGAATTTCCAACGCGTCTTCAAGGCGCTCGAGTATGACTTCAAGCACGTTCAAATCGATCCCAAGACCCAGGCCGACGCGCTGAAGTCCGGCACGATTGTAGGTGCAGTTGCCTACACGACCTCCGGCCGTTCGCTCGTTCCGTACTGGACCGAAACGGAAGTTCGCATCGATGCGAAGGCCGTCAATCCGTGTCCGGATGAAATCGAAAAATTGAAAGCCGCTGGTCTCAGCGTCAGCCCTGTCGATCCCAAGGTGTTCACCAAGGACGTCGGTGTCGAGCAAATCCTGGGCGTGCCGATCCTGTTCGGCTACAACGTGCGCGCCGACATGCCGGAGGAAGTCGTCTACAAGATGGTGAGCGCGTTCTACGAGAATCGCGAACAACTCGCCAAGGCCGAGGCCGGCTTCACACCACCTGTCTTTTATACAAATCCCCGACCCCAGGAGCCGGACATAGATCGCGTATCCGGTT
>QGVC01000594.1 GCA_003242645.1 Pseudomonadota bacterium | reverse complement strand
AGCGCGGAGAGGTTGTGCTGGCAGGGAAGCCGAAACCACGGGTAGTGCTTGAAAGCCCAGCTCACAGCGAGCTCCAGCGCGCGACGGGCGTAGAAGCAGGCGGTGCGCGGGTCGGAGTGCACCGCTGCTTCCGCCTTGACCGCCGCCTCGAAGACGGCCGTCCACTCGCGTTGGAGGAACGTGAACTGGCTCACAGCCCAGCCTTCTCCCGGATGAAGGCATTCATCCTAGCGGCGAGCGCCTCACGCCGAACTTGAAGGAAGTCACGGTATCGGTCGATTGACCAAAGCGCTGGATCCGTGGGCACGCACTGGCTCTCCAGCGCACTCTCACCCTGCTTCTTCACGATAGAGGCGAGATACTCCGCGGCCTCCTTGTTGCTGATGCGACGGTTGGTCTGGCCGGTGATGAATGCCATATTGGCGATCTCATTGATTTCGCCAGTCTCATACCCCTTCGCTTTGAGCAATGACTTTGGGATGACGTGGTGCCACTGGATGAAATGCAGCTTGCCTTGATGTGTCAGCGACAGCCCAAGCCCGCTGTACCAGTCCTTGGCTCCGGCTGCTTTGAGCGCCAGATACGCGAGAGAAAAGAGCGGACTGTTCACACCGCGGCCAGCAAGATCTCCCGGTTCGATATGTAATCGTCCGAACTGCCGTTTGACCGGTTCCATCAGTGCAGCGAGATCTCCGCCACGAAAGATGATCGCCAAGTCCTCATTCAGGAGGGTTTCCGTTGATCCGCGGGAGTAACGCCCTCTGGCATTTGCCACCAGGAGCCAGTGCAGCAAGCCGCGCTGTTCGTCGGCCGTAAGGCGATTATCCTTGGTGCGGCTCACGGCAGCCAAGGCGTGTATGAACATCGGCGACGACAGCAGCGACTCATCCTCGATTCCTGCGTTGGTACGCAGAAAGTTGATGGCGAAACGCAACCCCTCCTTGGCCTCCTCCCAACCGGCCTTGAGCTTTTCAACCGGTGTACTCGCCACTGCACGGAACAAACATTGGCGTGTGGCGAAGACCACGATTGCGCGTACTAATTGGCCGAGATCGATGGTGAACCAGCTCTGCTCGCACTCTTCCTGAAACTCTTGGAGCTGCTTCAACAGATTTGGCCAGCGCGAGGTCATCTGTGCCAACGCGAGGTCCGAGGAACGTAGCTTCGCGCCCAGTGAGTTCACGCGCACGAAGATCTCCGTCACCTCCTCGTAGCTCATGGAGCGTTCCAGTACGTGCACCACGTATTGGTAGTTCTTGATTGCTCGCACTTTCTTGAGGCGGTCCGAGTACTTCTGAAACCGCGGATCCTTGAAGCTCTCGATCCCCGCCTTTTCTAGGAGCTCCGCATCATTGGTGTTGCGGAAGATCTCGCTAACGGACACCCACTGCGGCTGGCTCATCAAATTCCGGCTCGCGACAACGAAGGTGCGCCGGCTGAGTTTTTCTTGAAGACCTTCCTCACCATCCTCGGCATCGTCCGCATCGTCCGTGACTTCGTCTTCCGCCAGAACAGGTGAGTCCTCGTCGGATTCCACCTCAAGCACATCTGTCGGTGCACCTTCGGGATGATCCAAGTTGAAAAGGATCTCAATTGGACGTTTGCGTCCACGGACGGAGACCTTCTCGCCATTCAATACGGCCGTTAGTGACGTCAGCCGTTGTTGTCCGTCAAGTAGCAGTTTGCGGCCTGCGAAAGCAGTTGAGTCCTGCGCGATTGCGAAATCTCGGGTGGGTACTGGCTCGTCGGTTTCCCACATCAAAATTGAGCCACTCGGATAGCCTCGATAGAGCGAGTCGAGAAGGTCTCGAACCCTCGTGGCTTTCCAGACGTAACGCCGTTGGATCTCCGGGAGGCGCATCTCACCGCGCTTGTACATGTCCACCAGCGTGCCGATTGGAATGTTCTGCTGCTGCATGACTGCGGCTCCAATTTATTGATTAATTTGTGGGCCTGTATCGTCGCAAACGCACGTCCGATCCGCGCATGGGCGATGCCCACGCAGAACACGGTTGCCGAGCGTGTTGATCACCCGCGCCTTAGTGAACACGGCCTCGCCGGCCGTCTGCTTGAAGCTCGGCTCGTGGATCAGCGCGGAGAGGTTGTCCTGGTAGGGAAGCCGGAGGCTGTGGT
>QGVC01000593.1 GCA_003242645.1 Pseudomonadota bacterium | reverse complement strand
GTCCAGATCCCGCCCACATAATCCTTAGGAAGTAGGCTTAGCTGATCGGGGCTGTTGATGCCGCTGGAGAACTCTCCCCCATCGTACGGGGCAACTGCGTAGATAACTGTATTGTAGCGCGCGAGCCTTCGCTGAAACATATGCGGCCAACCCCAGAGCCACGGCCCGATATTCGTAGGCACAAGCAGCAACGTGTTACGGCAAGGATGAGGAACATAGCCCGACCAGCCGAGCGCGGCATATCGAAGAAAGCAGCTCTTGAGGGTTTGCCGCGACATCGCCCGCAGCTGAGGCAGGCGTTGGCGTAGCACCTGGATGGGCTCATCTCCTCCGTAGACCATGATGCGTTCAAGCCGCTCATTCGGCAGCTGCGCCAGCATATCCGCGAGTTGAGCTCCCTCTTGGGCGTCATTGCTTTTGACATTGATTAAGAGCGTTCTCTCGGGAAACGCTGTGAGAACCTCGCTTAGGGTCGGCATCAAGCCGATACCCCTTCCACGGAATGGATAGGTTTTTCCGCCATCGGGCGTATAGCCGTAGCCGATGTCGAGCGCCTTCAATTCGGCCAAGGTGTGCTCCCGCGTGACGCCATGGCCGTCCGTCCGGCAATCGAGCGTCCAGTCGTGAAAAACCACGAAATGGCCGTCTTTCGTGGGGTGGACATCGAGCTCCACCACGTCCGCTCCTAGATCGAACGCAGCTTGAATCGAAGAAATTGTGTTCTCGAGAAAAGGATGCGTTGGAGGATCGATACGGCTGGCCGTGCACGTTTCCGATGTGATGCCGGTACGATCGTAGGTCTGGTGAAGGCCACGATGTGCAAGGAGCGACGGCCGATCGGCTGGAGGGGAAGCGAGGTAGCTCGAGTTATTAAGATAAACCGCTAACCCTGCAATCAGCGCAATAACGCTAATGACTTTGCTGCGCCGCACCGCTGGTCTCCTGCAACCTCTGTCAGCCGCAGGACAAGTGACACCGTTTTGTGGCGAGCTGCGGGTGCGGTCAGGGCGTGGGCTAGAGCTACGATTGCGGCTGTTGGTGGGCTGTTAGCGCGCAAACTTGTCCCAAATCCACCAGGCAAGCAGGAACAGGAGCGAACCGATCACCGACGACGCCACATCGCGCGCCGAAATGGCTACTTGCTCCAGCTCCGGAAGAAGATCGAAAAGCCGAAACAACGCCCCGCCTACGAGCGCTCCGACGAGTCCGACGCCCAGATTCGTCCAGAATCCGAAGCCTGCCCGCTCCCGCTTGACCAACATACCCACCAGGGTTCCCCCAATGAGGCCGATGATCAACCAGACGATGATCTGAGCAAGAGTGATCGGCATGCCACCTCCAGGCCGAGATGCCTTTGGGTAGCATATCACAAAGCCTCGGAGAGAGTTGCTTTTGCCGACAGCCTAAACGGCTGCCGGTTCTAAGTTTCTACGGAAAAGATCGAGACACGCGCTTACCGCTGCATGCCCCACTTGCGCACAGTCCGTGCCTCGATTGTGCGGAAGATGACGCTTTCCACCAGCAATCCAATGACGATCACGGCCGTCAAGCCGGCGAAAACATAAGCGGTCAGCAGCTCATTTCGAGACTGGAAGATGAACCAGCCCAAGCCGCCGCCACCGCCGCCGGCACCGAACACCAGCTCCGCAGCGATTAGCGTGCGCCACGCGAACGCCCAACCAATCTTGAGCCCGGTCAAGATGGCTGGAAACGCTGCAGGGATCAGGATGAATGCCACATAACGGATGCCCGTGAGCCCGGCATTGTTGCCGACCATGCGAAGCGTCTCGCTGACCGCCATGAAGCCGGAGTGTGTATTGAGCGCCAGCGGCCACAACACTGCGTGGATCAGCACGAAAATGAGGCTGGGCGTTCCCAGGCCGAACCACAGCAACGCCAGCGGCAGAAGTGCAATGGCCGGCAGCGGATTGAACATCGCCGTCACGGTGCTGAGGAAGTCGTTGCCGATCCGCGTCGAGACGGCAAAGCCGGTCAGCACTGCTGCGATGAGGACGCCAGCCACGTAGCCCTGCAGGAGCACCCGTACGGAGCCCCAGGCATACGCCAGCATCTCTCCCCGCATCGTCGAGTCGACAAAGGCCTCCACCATGTCCGTGAAGGTGGGGAGCATGAGTGGAT
>QGVC01000592.1 GCA_003242645.1 Pseudomonadota bacterium | reverse complement strand
TGCCGGTGCCGCCGACGCCCTGGAGCCGGTTCCCGCCAGCGCCCTGGATGCCGTTACCGCCGACGCCCTGAATGCCGGTGCCGCCAACCCCCTGGATGCCGGTGCCGCCGACGCCCTGAATGCCGGTGCCGCCGACCCCCTGGATGCCGGTGCCGCCGACGCCCTGAATGCCGGTCCCGCCGACACCCTGAATGCCGGTGCCACCAACACCTTGGACGCCAGTACCGCCGACACCTTGGGTGCTAGTACCCCCGGTACCGCCCACGTGATGCTTGCTAGCAACGCGGATGTCAGTGGCTAGGAATACGCCCCGGGGCAGAGGCTGTGTACCGAAGACTTGGACGACATCGCCAGCTTGGACGGGTACCCCGCCTACTCTGGAGGTGGCTACAGTCGCATCAACAAGCAGTCCATCAATTCTGAGAAGCCCAGCTGGAGTAATTGCTCTTACAACGCCGGAAACAAACAGCTGGGTCGCGCCAGGAACATCGTGCTCCGGCAGCAAATGAATCGTCCTGACCCGCGGAGAACCGTCGACGAGCTCGCCGTCGACCCAGACCACCGCTCCATCAGACAGGAGACGCTTTACGGCACGTGCGTCGACCCGGCGGTCGCCGACGATGACGGAGGCCGAGTCGAGGGGGAACTGCTGGCCGAGAACAACGAGTGTGTTGGTCTTATTGTCAAATCGCTCGACTGGGCCAATCGCCAAAGGCTCCGCCAAGACGTGCGTGGAGGTGAATAACGCGAGTAGCCCGAGCAACGCTTTCGTTACCGGGGACCGCCAGCACCCGCGCAATTCATTAGACATAATGTCTCCTCCCCCCAAAGCAAACCGCCAACCCGTCGACAAGCAGCGGCTTAACTTAACTACTGCAGCTTCAAGTTAGCAGCATTTTGTGAGGAACGTCAAAATTTTGCGCGTTGCAAATTGCGCGGGGATGTGGTTGGCGGGGTAAGAGAGGGGGGCGTGGCGGAGGGCCCTTCTAAGTCATTGAGCAGACTAGAATCCAAAGCCTTCTTGGTCGTCTCGTATGAGAGAACGAAGTGGACGCTCGTCAGGCAACGGATCTACGTACAAGAACACATTAAGCCCCGTTGAAACTCGTACCTCTCCCTCCGCTGCTACGGGTGATGCATACGGTGTGAGCCAGTTATCAAGGTCGATCAGGAATTCATTCGCTTTCTCGCGCGCGTAGTTCTCGAAAAGCGGTACGACGTCTTGGGGCAATCCCCGGTCCGCCAAGACAAACCGCTCCAAACGCTTTACCTCGTTCTTCGGGTCCATGTTGAACTCGAGCGTATTCGCAAGACGTGTCAGCGTTACGCCGAAGTATTCGATCTGTTGCGGCGACATGGGCTCCGGCATCATGAAGTAGCGCGATACAGCCCTAAAGTATTTTTCGCCTGAATGGATAACTGATCCGGACCGGAGCAGCTCCTCGAGCACAATTCCCGGACTCACAGTTTCATCCACCAAACGAACTAAGTTTCGAAAAGAGCGCCCACCCTTCGGTGCATCGAACTCCAGTTCAAGTGGAATCCCATAAGGACCAACATAGAGAGGTTCCGTGTGCCATTTCTGAAGGACTTCAACCAAGATGTGAGCAAGCGTCGGTTTGGCAGCTGGAAGCGCACCTTCGTTCTCAATGTAGTAGTCAACCTGGTGTTTTCCGACACCAGTGACCATCGCGACGCGAGCCTTCGTTGGAACGCCCACGAAACCGAACCCATCGCGGATTGCTGTCTCAACGTAAACACCTCGAGCCAGTTCCGCGAATTCATCAAACCGTACGCCAGCACGGATCAGCACCCTGACAATCGGACGAAGCACGCGCCGCAGCGCATACAACAACTGATCTCTTGCGGCTGACATCGGTCGGAATCTTCCCTTTTGCGGCTAGACCGCTCGAGCGAACAGACTCGCACTCCGCAGTCTCATTCGCGATGCGTCACTACGTGCGATGCCGATTTCATGACAAGTTCGATCAGCATTCGCCACGCCCTCTTCAACTATTGAGTTTCACGTAAATGGTTGACGGGTTACCACGCCAATTCCGCCTGTTTCCAAAACGCCGTTACCAGCGTGGGGCGTCGCTGCATGCCGCGCAGTTTGCGCCGGGCAACATCGCTGAGTTG
>QGVC01000164.1 GCA_003242645.1 Pseudomonadota bacterium | reverse complement strand
GGCTCGACATAGGCTTCCTTGCCGGCCTTGGTGGAGAGCATGAAGGTCGAGGCCAGCGGCACGTCCACGTGCGCGAACGCCGGGTTGGGACTCTTGACCGTGCGGGCCCAGATCCAGGCGATCACGGTCAGTTCCTGGCCCGCGTAGGGCTTCAGGTCGGGCCGTTCCTCGGCCATTTCCGCGGTGATCCTGACCTTGGGGTAGAGGTGGCCGATGCGCTTTTCAGCCTCGTTGCGCATCCACTCGCCGTAGTAGCGCACGTCCTCGGCCAGGCCCTGTGCTCCCTTCCATTCGCGCGAGAAGAGCCTCTGGTCGGCCCGCGCCTTCGGGTTCACGGGCGGCAGCCCCGCGAAGCGGGGCGGGATCTCGATCATCGCCTTGTTGATGAGCACGGCGACGGGGTTGAGGTCGCTGGCGTAGGCTTCCAGCCCGAGCCGTTGCGCCTCCAGCGGCAGCGCGCCGCCGCCCGCGAAGGGGTCGTGGAAGGCGGGGAGCTTGTCGGGGTCGAACAGCTCCTTGGCGCGCGGATGGTCCTTGTTATCCTCGCAGGTGCGGTGCCAGCTCTTGCGGATCTCCTCCCGGGCTTCTTCGAGGACCGCATCGTTCGTGGTGTTCTCCCACTGGACCAGCTTCTCGATGATGCGGAAGAGACGCTCGCGCTCCTTCTGCTGCGCCTCTTCAGTAGGGAACAGTTCGGGCAGGGAGGAAGGGTCGTCCACCATCTGCGCGAAGATCACCGCGCGGGCGGCGGCCAGCGGACGCCTGGCCCACCACAGGTGCAACGTGCTGGGGTGGCCGTGCCGGATGGATTTTTCCCTTGCCGCGGCCTTGTTGATGGCCTCGAGGGGCAAGGCAACTTCGATGAGCTTCTTTCGGTAGGCCACGTTCAGCGATCCTCGTCAGCTAATCTCCGGCGTGCTAGCGCCGGCACGGTCTGCCATGGCAATAGTGAATTCTCGTTCGCTCGTGCGGGTGATACGGACGATATCGCCGCCCTTGGCGCCGGTGCGGGTAAAGAAGTCGCGCTGGGATGAGCGGTTACGCAGAATCATCTTCTTGCCGTCAATGTCGGTCTCAACCACGGTTCCCGGATTGAAGCGTACTCGGATGTACCTGCCAGCCATGCTCCTCTTCGAGCCGCCAATGCAGTCGGCAGGAAACAGGTGCTCAGCAGTGCGCAGATAGATGTGGCCGTGTTCTACGTTCGCGTCGGTAAGCCGGATCTCAACCCATTCCCTGCCCGTCACCTCGCGTCCAGCGGATGTGTGTGCCGCCGTTGCAGCGGGCGACATGGAGGTGTCGAGCTTCCGCGACTCGGGATCGTCCGCGTCCACGTCGTCAGGGTTTCCAGCATCGTCTCGTCCGCTGTCAGACAGGTTGACCCAGACGACGGCCCCCGAGGGGTGCTCGTAGGGAACCGGCGGATCGAGCCGCTTGACGTCCTGCAGCACCCAGGGGGTATTCCATCCCCGCTTGTACGCCTCCTCGAGTTCGCTGTCCGGGATGGCATGGAAGCTGGTCGTCGCCCTCAGTTCTTCGAGCGACAGCGGCGGCAGGCAGTCAACCAGCGTGGCAACGCCGCATACCAGGCCTGAACCGGCACGGATCAGGGCGATCTCGCCACGGATGGAGGTTGGCTTGGAGCGCATTTCCCAGGTCTTCCTGCCCGACAGGATCAGGTCGATCCATGGATTGCGAATGACAAGTCCTTTGGAGGGGAGAGCGCCGTTGTTCACGATAATCCTGCGTCCTCTTGTTTTTCGTTATCGGAATGGTTTTGTTTCTAGCCTTCCCTTGATTGCGATGTACGGATAGGCATTTCCATCATCGCAGTCAGGCCTGGTGCCCCGGCACCCGCTCGCGTGCCGCGGTGAATTCCTCAAACCATCCCTGGCGGTCTTCGGGAGGAAAGGCTTTCTCCAGTGCCTCTTGGAATTCCGCGTCGCGCGTGCTTTCCCAGGCAATGTTCTTCAACACGATGCGAACCTGCGGGGCAATCACACGCATCCTCGCGAGTCCTTGCCTGACCTCGGCTTCCAAGTCGACCCTGTTGAGGTTTCCCCTGAGATCCGAACGTGCGATGCGCTCATAGATCGCTGAAACGATCTGGGCTACAAGCGCATCTTCCCGCGCGGCCGCGTAGCGGCGGAACGCATCGACCCAGGCCTGAAGGGAATCTTCGAAGGCGGTGACAGCTTCACGAAAGGCTTCAAGATCTTCCCTCTTGATCAGCCAGCCGAAACCCGGCAGGTGCCTGAGGTAACGGTCGCGGATCTCCGTCCAGTACCCCAGTACCTGGCGCTGGGCGGCCTTGACAAGAATCCTCTTCCCATTCTGATCGAATACACGCATGCCACCCATGAGAAGAGGGACTTCAAATGCCGGTTCGTTCTGCTCACGGTACGGCCGGATCTGTGTGTCCAGCATGTGGCGCAACTCTTCCGGAAGGTCTGCGTTCATCAACACGCTGGACAGGTTGATCTTCCGTTCCGTCCACTGGGCACCACGGATTTCGAATTCGACGAACTGGAAACGGGACGAGAAGACCCGCGTCCTACGGGCGAGGTCGAAGGGTACCGGAGGGTCGCGTCGCAGGTCGTCCAGGGTCTCCCGGAGTTTCTCGACCTTCAGAGGCTCTGCACCGATTTCCGCATCCACCGGGAGCACGGAAGTATCTTCGGCGGCCATGGCCGTCGCGCAGACGTCCGCTGGCGTTCCGTCCAGGACGAGGCCGTTCGGCTGTTCGCTCTGGCGCTCCGGTTCCACGGAACGGGCGATGGGCGACCATGCGAGCACCAGGTCGTCGGCGACGAGCACCCCGATGCGCAGTCCTGCCTGGCGGCGCAACGGCAACTGCTGCTCGCATGCGGAGCGGTGGAGTATCTGGAGTGCCTCCGGATCCCCATAGCCGATGCGGCAGACTTCCGGGTCGGCGTCGAGGATGATGGTGACCTGTCCGGACAGGCGGTTGATTGCATCAACCAGGGCGCGCGCGGAAAGCATGCCAACACCCGGGGCGGCGTATACGAGCCGCTTCTTCGCGTTGCCGATGGTTTCGGCGAGGAACCTGTCATCGACCGCGACGAAGGTGCGCTTCGTGCGATTCATCCAGGTTCCCCCGCACGGGCAATCAGCTCCGCGAAATCGTAGTTGACGCTGGTCACTCCGAAGTCCGGCTCACGCTGGAACGGCTTGCGGAGGTAGTGCACGCGGTGTTTGTCACCTTCCTGGAATTCGATGATCGCCAGGATGAAGTCTTCCGGCTTGTTGAGCGAGAAGAGGATCTCGTTCTTCGTGACCGTGATCGTGTCGGCACCGGACACCCGGCCCTTGACTTCGATGAAGCGCAGTTTCCCGGTGGCAGGGTCGCGGCTTTCGATGTCGTAGCCCAGTTTCTCGTGCTCGCGGTCCACCGGCTGGAAGCCGAGCCGGCGTTCGGTTTCCATGACGATGGCGCGTGCGCGGGCCGCGATTGCCTGTGTGTCGGCCGAGACGCGAGGCGGGAGCGCCTGACCCTTCAGGCGGGCGATCAGTCCGATCGGAACGACGACGACGCCTCCCAGCACGACCGGCGGAGGCGCGGAGATCTGCGATTCCCGGTCGAGCTGTTCCATTCGGCGCTTGAGGCGTGCCTCCAGTTCGTCCGCCCGGCGCCTGGCCTCCTGGGAATTGAGCCGCGCCCCGGCCTTGCCGGCCTGTTCCTGCAGCTTGAGTTCCTCGGCACGCCTGTCCCAATACATGATTTCCTTGGTGAGCCGGTCCTTCACCGCGGCACGGGTCTTCTCGATCCACACCTGGCGCCGGTCGCGCACTTCCCTGATGTGCTCGGGAACAACCCGGGCGATGGCGTAGTCCTGGACGCGCTGCTCGAGGTCGCCGGTGATCCATGTGGCCTCGGGGAGTTCCAGCAGGGTTTGCACGTCGGGCTCGTCTTCGCCAAGGGGGCGGTAATCGAGGTAGGGGGCATAGTGCAGGTGCCGGGTGTTGCCCTCGGCATCCATCTCGACGTAGAGCATGCGGCGCGAGATGGTGCGCCTTTCCCCGGACGGCAGTGCCACGCCGTCCTGGATGGCGTGCTCCAGAAAGAAAAGGACGCGGGGGGATGTCCCGGGATCCCGTTCGTCCACCAGGACGGTGCCCCGCCTGAGCAGGTCGCGGTGGCGCTCCAAGGTCAGGTCGAGCACCGCGTCGAGGAGCGGGTGGCCGGGGCAGACGAAGGCCGCGAGCGGCTTGCGGGGCGGCGAGATCAGCGACTTTTCGAAGACGATGCGCTCGTAGCGGTTGAGGACCGGGTCGCCCGTGCCGATCTGCCGGTTGCGGCTGCGCACGGGGGCGGGTACGTGCGTCACTTCGTAGCGCCGCGACTCGCGCTCGCGGACGGTGCCGCCAAGGCGCCGGAACGCTTCCAGGAAGAACGATTCGATGTAGTGGGGCTGGAGGCGGCGAGCTTCGGCACGCTCCATCTCCTCGCGGACACGGGCTACGCGGGTGGAGTCCATCGAGTCGTGCGCAAGGGCGCGCTCCTCGAGCAGGTCCTGGATGTGGGCGCGGTCCACCGCGTGCTCGATGGCGCGGGTCAGGCGTGCGCGTACTTCGGGCTGGTCACCGTAGCGGATCGCCTCGATCATGAGCTCGCGCAGCGGCTTGCCTTCGAACTGGAGCTTGCCGAGCACGTCGAAGACCTGGCCACCCAGCGACTGCCGGGCTTCCTCGAGCTTTTCGAGCAGGCGGCGGTAAACGTCGCCTTCGCGCGTTTCTTCCGCGACGAGGTTCCACAGGTGGCAGACCTCGGTCTGGCCGATGCGGTGGATGCGGCCGAAGCGCTGCTCCAGGCGGTTCGGGTTCCACGGCAGGTCGTAGTTGACCATCAGGTGCGCGCGCTGGAGGTTAATGCCTTCGCCGGCGGCATCGGTCGCGAGCAGCACCCGGACCTCGGGGTCGTGCAGGAATCGCTCCTGGGCCTTGCGCCGATCTTCGCGCCCCATGCCGCCATGGATGGTGACGATGGCATCCTCGCGGCCGAACAGCGTGCGGATCTGCCGTTCGAGGTAGTTGAGGGTATCCCGGTGCTCCGTGAAGATCACCAGTTTCTGGTGCGGTGACGACTTCGGTTTCGGGATCGAACCCGAGCCGTAGGGTCGCGGCTGCTCTTCCGCAACATGGGCGGAGAAGGCCGCAGGCGTGAAGATCTCGCCAAGCAAACCGGACAACTCGCGCCACTTGGTGTCCTGGCCGCTTCTGCGAACCTCGGAGGCGAGCGCTTCGAGGCGGGCGAGAGTTTCGATCTCGAGTTTCAGTTCCGTGATGGTGCTGGCTGCCGTGGCCTGGTCGAGGATCGCCTTTTCCGTCTCCTCGATTTCGTTCTCCGGCGCGTCCTCGAGGTCCTCCATGTCATCGGGGTCGAGGAGCGGGCCCATGGCCGTGTTGGAAAAGGACGCTCCCTTCTGCAGCAGTTCGAGTTCACGCAGGCGTTCTTCCAGGCGCTCGCGTCGGCGGCGCAGGGACTGGTAGATGGCCTCGGGCGAGGAGGCGAGCCGGCGTTGCAGGATGGTGAGCGCGAAGCCGACCGTGCCGGCACGCTTCTCGTTCTGCAGGGCCTCGGCGCGGTTGAACTCTTCGCGCACGTATTCCGTGACTTCCTTGTACAGCCGGGCCTCCAGCGGGGAGAGCTTGAAGGGCACGGTGTAGGCGATGCGCTCCGGGAACAGCGGCGTGCCGTCGAACTTGAGGAGGTTTTCCTTGACCATGCGCCGCATCAGGTCGGAGACATCCACCTGGTGGACGCCATCGCGGAACCTGCCTTCGAAGCGGTCGCCGTCGAGCAGGGCGAGGAAGAGCTGGAAGTCTTCTTCCTTGCCGTTGTGCGGCGTGGCCGTCATCAGGAGGAAATGGCGCGTGATGCCGGAGACGAGCTGTCCCAGGCGGTAGCGCTTGGTGTACTTGACCTCGCCACCAAAGAAGGTCGCCGACATCTTGTGCGCCTCGTCGCAGACGACGAGGTCGTAGCGGTTGTCGGGCGCGGTGAGCTTCTGTTGCACGTTCTCGTCGCGCGCCAGCTTGTCCAGCCGGGCGATGATGAGGTCGTGCTCCAGGAACCAGTTGCCGGTGCGGGCGGCTTCCAGCTTGTCGTTGGTCAGGATTTCGAACGGCAGGTTGAAGCGCCGCGAAAGCTCGTCCTGCCACTGCTCGACGAGGCTGCCGGGACAGATGATCAGGCAGCGCTTCAGGTCGCCGCGGGCCATCAGTTCCTTGATGAGCAGGCCGGCCATGATGGTCTTGCCCGCACCCGGGTCGTCCGCGAGCAGGAATCGCAGGGGCTGGCGGGGCAGCATCGCCTCGTACACCGCGGTGATCTGGTGCGGCAGAGGCTCGACCAGCGAGGTGTGGACGGCCAGGACCGGGTCGAACAGATGGGCGAGGCGGATGCGGTGCGCTTCCGCGACAAGGCGGAACGTGGCACCGTCGCCATCAAAGCTCCAGGGGCGTCCTTGCTCAACGACTTCCAGCCGCGCCTCGTCGTCTCGGTAGAGGATCTCGTCAGCTACCCGACCAGCGGGATCACGATAGATGAGCGTGAGCGCATTGGAGCCGTGCCACTGTACGTTGACGACGGAAACGGTGGCATCGGGAAGGATTCCGCGGACATC
This sequence comes from Pseudomonadota bacterium, assembly GCA_003242645.1. The sequence goes on along the minus strand of QGVC01000164.1, from coordinate 1,367 downwards.
CGTTCCAGGAGTCAGATCTTCAAGTCTCATGCGAGGAACACCGGTCTTGTTTCACAGCAGGAAGACATCATGAGGCGCTAGTGCTCCCGCGTAGAACGATGTGCCAGGCTGCCGGGGGGCATCGTTACCTCTTGGTTCAGCAGCACAATCTGTTGATCTGATGGGTGTTGCTTGGCTGGATCGGCATGTAGACCGAGACGCTTGAGCGTGTAGTAGAGCAGAGCCCTGCGGACGGTGATGCTGGCCTTGCCGCCGCGCATGCCATAGTCCAGCGCGATGACCTTCTTCTGCGTGTCGGACAGGCCCGGGTGCGGACCGATCTTCAGCGTGACGTGCGTGTGCCAGTCGGCATCCTGGCCGGGGTCCGCGTCACTGGGGCGGCTGTCCCGGATGCCGAGGATGCGCGCCAGCAGGAAATCCTTGAAGCAGCCATCGGTGAAGCAGTACGCCCGGGCGTGCCAGCGGAAGCCGTCGAACGCCATCGCATGGGGCGCGATCCAGCGCCAGCGCGGGGCGGGGCTGGAAAGGGACTGGTACTCGACCTCAAGCGCTTGCCTGGTACGGATCGCTTCGATGACGCTGCGCAGCGTGTGGGCATCGATGCCGCGAACGGGGCTGGGGACTGTGTCGAAGGCCGGGATTTGGCCGATCCAGGTTTCCTCCTGCGTGACGATGCCGTCAGAGATCGACCGCAGCTGGGACAGGTAGCTGGCCGGGTCTGGTTTGAGGAACAGGGGCTCGAAGCGGGCGCCCCGGACGTAGGCGCGGGCGCTCTTGTCGTAGACCATGTTGCCCGGCGCCATGCCGAGGTAGCGGTTCAGGTCGGTGGATGCCTGGTTGATCGAGATCCCGAAGGCGGCCATCAGGTCGCTCCGGTTGACATGGCCTTCCCAGAACAACCTGAACTCAATGAACTCGAGTCGGCGCTCAATGCCCCACCGAACGCTGCCTTGCGTTGCCTCCACCTTTGCGCCCCAGTATCGTGACCCGCATCAAAATTGTATTCGACTAGTTTCTGGTCGGTTTGTAAAGAGAGGGGGCTATGGCAGGGGGATTATCGCCGCGAGGGAGAGGGAGGCGGTGCGGTCAGCGGAGCGTGGTATTTTTTCATGGTATTAGGTGCAAGAGAGGCCTGTAACAAATTGATTTATATTAGAAGCGCTAATTGATGTTCGAGTGGGGGTGAGCCGCGCCTCCGGCGCGGTTGTAGCCACGGCAGACACCCGTGACCACGCCGTGCCCGTCCGGCTTCGTAACGGGGTTACCGGGCGAGATCTTGTTGCCCACCAGCACCTCGCGCGCGCCGTCGACAGCTTCGTCACGCTGCCTCTGGGTACGTTCTGGTCTCGCGTGCGACGCGCGGTTTC
>QGVC01000163.1 GCA_003242645.1 Pseudomonadota bacterium | reverse complement strand
CCCTAGTCTTAGCTTTCCTCTTTGTTGGGGGCGTTAAGTGTGTATAAAGGACAGGTTTTGAGCCAGGGGCGGTTCTAACCGGGGTGGCCCCGTTTGGCGAGCTCCGGGGCCACCCCACCCCCTTCGTTTAAACGAGGAACCTGCGACCACACGTCCAACTGACGTGCTGCTCGGCTCCTGAAAAGCTCTTGAATCCGCAGGGAAATGGTGGGCGGTGCTGGGATCGAACCAGCGACCCCACGCGTGTGAAGCGTGTGCTCTCCCGCTGAGCTAACCGCCCGCAACGAAGGTTCAAGGAGCCTTATGTGAGACCGCCCCAGGTGATGTCAAGCTTTCAAGGCTGTGGCGCGAAGCTCTGGGCGATCTTGCGGAACTCCGGCAGAAGGGTCGGCCACTCCGGCGCTGGGGCCTTCCCGACAATCCGGTAATAGCCTCCATCGCGGCCTTTCAAGATGACTTGGTAGATGCCGGCATCGGACGCTTCGCCGCTCCCCTTGGGCGGGGCGACATGCTCGACGCCCTCGAGGCCTGCAACGTCGAATCGCTGGCTCTCAACGTTTGCCGGCTCCTGTCCTCCTGTCAGCTCCGCGATGCCGGCGCGGCCCGTGGCTTCGAGGTCGTCGATCTGCGGACCATCAAGCGCGGCAGCAACGATCAGGCTAGGGGGAGTGGAGGATGGCTGCCGCTGAATTCCCGGCGGATCGACGATGGCATAGAAGTGCGATTGGCCGATGAATGCCCCCGTGTCCCGGAAGGGGCCGGTATAGCTCAGTGAAAAGGGCTTCTCGCCCGCACCCGGCGCAAGCCGCGCTGATGCAAGGGCGCGTTCCACCTCCTCGGCTGAAATGGTGCCGCTTTCAATGGCGCTTTTCGGAAGGCTGGCGCTGAGGAGTGCCGTAACGGGGCCTTCCCGGAACAGAAGAATTTTCTTCGCGAATGGACCCGCGGGCGTCGCTTGTTCAGCAGTGACGTAGATGTGCTCTCCCTCGCGATTGAGCGTGCCGGTCCGAACGTTGGTTATGCCCTGGCTAGAAAGCGTCTCTGCGGAAAGGCCCCGCGCCATGTCCGGGTACGCGGACGCTGGCACCTCAAGCAGAATAATGGTCGCCTTGGACGGCAGGTGGACGAACCCGGAAAACGTCGGCGAAGCCGCAAACCCGTGGGGCAGGTCGAGCACGAGGCGGCTGCCGGGCGCCCGCGCTGGATCTGCGAGACTTGGAACAGCTGCCAAAGAAATCCCCGCCAGGAGCAAAATGGTGGCCAGGAGTTTCACGGCACAACCATGCGGATCACGGGTCAAGAACGTCATGGGTGTGCCCTCCCTGGTCAAATGAGAACGGTTCCTTCTGCCGAAATGACAGTCACTGGCGAATGCGGTTCGCCGCGGCCGAGTTCCAGTGCCGGGACGCGGAAGGCAACCAACCAGCTGTTCTATTCTGAACGCGTCGAACGACCACTATGCGGCGCGCGAAAGAGGTTTTCCCCTCCGGCAAGCGCCGCTTCGGGCTCCTGGAGCAAACCTCACAAGACGCTGCCTTTACTTCACCGCCGAAAAACGCCCCTCGATCGGGTAAGCGGGATCATTGTATCCAGGCGTCGAGGGATGTCCCGTCACGACGTAGCGATCGACAATCGCCTCGTCCTTTGCCGTCCACGAGACGTCGAGGGCAGCGAGATAAGGCTTCCATTGCTCCAGCGTGCGCGGCCCGGCGATAACGGAGGCGACCGCCTGATTGTTCAGCACCCAGGCGACAGCGAAAGCGATCAGCGTTGTGCCGCGCTTCTCTGCGTAGGATTTCAGCTCCTCTGCTATGCGGAGCGACTCGGGCCGCCACTCCGTCTCCATCATGCGCTTGTCCTGACGGCCGGCGCGGCTGTCGGCCTCGGGGGTCACATTGAGCCGGTACTTGCCGGTCAGGACACCGCGGGCGATGGGACTGTAGGGAACGACGCCGAGCCCAAACGCGCGCGCGGCGGGGAGCACCTCCACCTCGGGCTGGCGGTTCAAGAGGTTGTAGTAGGGTTGCAGGGCTACCGGCTCGGGCTCGCCGAGCGCGCGGCAGATATGGCAGACGTGCGCAATGTGCCAACCGCGCACGTTGGAGAGCGCCCAATGCCGGATCTTACCCTGACGAATCAGGTCGCCGAAGGTGCGCACCACCTCTTCCCACGGCGTTAGCGGGTCGACGCGGTGGGTATAGTAGAGGTCGATATAATCCGTCCTGAGCCGCCGGAGGCTTTCCTCGACGGCGCGCATGACGTGGATGCGCGACAGGCCGCGATCATTGACGCCCTTGTCGCCAACGGGCTGCGCCACCTTGGTTGCAAGGATCACCTTGTGCCGGCGGCCTTCCAGCGCCCGACCCACAATCTCTTCGGAGCGGCCGTCCGTGTACACGTTCGCCGTGTCAATGAAGTTGACGCCGTGCTCCAATGCGTCGTCGATAATGCGCTTTGCCTCGGCCTCATCCGTTGGACCGCCGAAATTCATGGTGCCGAGGCACAGCTCGCTAACTCTGACGCCGGATCGGCCGAGAACCCGGTAGCGCATGTCTGCCATCTCTGTTCCTCCGGTCACATGAGAGGAACAAACGTATCGGTTGCCCGAGGTCGCGTCACGTGCGGCGGATCAGGAAGCGATAAACGCCGCCCTCCTCGGAATGCTCGATCAGCTCGTTGCCCGTGGATTTGCAGAATGCCTCGAAATCGGCGACGGAGCCGGGATCGGTGGCCAGCACCTCGAGCGTTCCGCCTTTCGGAACCTCGTTGATGGCCTTCTTCACCTTCATGATGGGAATTGGGCAGTTCAATCCTTTCACGTCGAGCGTCTTGTCGGCCATCCAAGTCTCCGGGAGAGCAGAACAGGCAACACGCCTATATTCGCAAGTTCGTATACGCGACGGGGAACCGGCGCGTCGAGAGGGTGACGGGCGCGGATCCAAGTTGAAGTCGGTGTGACGGGGCTAGACACGCACAGCATCCTGCGAGGATCGCGACCGCGGTGCTTCACGACGTCCCCGATGCATATGTTGCCTCGAACATGTCACAGTTCGGCAACAGGTAGGGATATCCTGGCAAGCCTCGCTCGGGATTAACCCCTAAGCTCGCTACAACCTCGGCGATACTTCACCTCGATTTCGTCCGCGAGACTTGCCCTGGAACAGCACGGGTGGCAAGCATCCCTACAGGAGCCTCTTTCGAGTCGGGGCTTTTGGCTACGCCATGAACGAACACGTCTCCGAGCCACGCCCTGCGGAAGGGGTGGGATCACGCATGCCGGAGCAGGCCGTTCCGCAACGCTCGTTCGCGCTGAGCTTCGGCATCGATCGGCTCGGGCTGGTTGCGCTGAAGGCGCCCCTTTTGTCAGCGGTCGTCATTGTGCTGCTGAGCGCACTGGCCGTGCTAGGCGTGATGCGGCTCAAGGTGGACGACTCGCTCTCGGAGCTGTTCCGCACTGATACGCCAGAGTTCCGCCAGTACGAGGAGATCGACCGGCGCTTCCCCTCCAGCGAGTATGACGTCCTCGCTGTCGTCGAGGGACCGAACCTGCTGGAGAGGCCGCAGCTCCAGGCGTTCGCCGATGCGGTCATCGACCTGCAGCTGACCGATGGCGTCGAAGGTCTCGTGTCCATGCTGTCGGCGCGCGGCAAGCCGGACGCGACTGGCTACGCACCCCCGATTGTCCCTGACGAGCTGCCCGAAGGCCCTGAGTACGACGCGATCATCGAGGCACTGCGCACGAATGACATTGTGGCGGGCAAGTTCCTTTCCGATGACGGCCAGCTGGCGCTGATCGTCATGTCTCTCAACCGGGAGGTTGTAGAGGAGAAGGGGGCAAAGGCCGTCATCGGCGAAATACGCGAAACGGCAGAACGGGCCCTCGAGGGATCGGGCCTCACGGTGAAGCTCACCGGGGCGCCGGTGATGCAGCTCGAGATTCGCAATGCAGTCGAGCGCGACCGGCTTATCTACAACGGGCTGGGATTCCTGGTCGGTACTCTGATCGCGTACCTGTTCTTCCGCCGGCTGTCGTTGACGCTGATCGCGGTGCTCGGGCCGACGATTGCGATTTTGTGGACATTGGGCGTCGTCGGCGGGCTCGACTTCCGCCTGAACCTGTTCATCAACGTGCTGACGCCGCTGATCCTGGTCTCGGGCTTTTCCGACTCGATGCACCTGGTGTTCTCGATCCGCCGGGATATCGTGGCGGGCGTCGACCGGTTAACCGCCGCACGGAATGCCGTGCTCGACGTGGCCCCGGCGTGCTTGCTCACGGCGATGAATGCGTGCCTTGCGCTGATCTCGTTCGCCTGGGCGGAGTCGGCGCTGATCCGTACGTTCGGCAAGGCGGCGCTGCTGGCGGTCTGCACGTCCTACATTGCCGTGGCGGTCGTCGTGCCCACGCTGGCCGCGCTGCTCATTCGCCGCGAAAAGGCGCCGGTGTCCTTACCTGCAGAACAGCAGAGGGACGGGGTCGGGTTCCTCACCCGCCTGTCGGATTGGATCATCCACCGGGTGGCCCACCGGCCCGTCCCCTTTTTCCTCGCGGGGCTGATCGCCGTCGTGCTCACCGGCATCGCCTACGTGCAGCTTGAGCCGCACTACAGGCTCGCCGATCAGGTGCCGGACAAAGAGCATGCGCTCGCGGCCACCGGCCGTCTCGATGAAAAGCTGACGGGCGCCAACCCGGTCCACGTCATGATCGAGTGGAACAGCGGGCAATCGCTCTACGACCCGAGGACGTTCGAGGTCATCGCTCGCGCCCACGCCGTGCTGGAGAAAGAAGCGGGGCTCGGCAACGTCTGGTCGGTCGACAGCCTGCGCCGCTGGCTCGCCGAAGCCGGCGACAACCGCATCGAGACCGTCAAGGCTTATATCCAGGTCCTGCCCGAGCACCTCGTCCGCAGGTTCATCGACAAGGACGAGAAGGCGGTGCTCGTAACAGGCCGGCTGCCGGACGTGGACGCGAGCGAAATCCTGCCGGTCGTGCAGAAAATCGACCGAGCCCTGGAGTCCGTGCGCCAGGAGTTCCGGGATTATGAGATTTCCGTAACGGGCTTGCCCGCCATCGCGGCGCGGAACTCCGCCACGCTCATCCGTGAGCTGAACATCGGGCTCGTCGGCGACATGTTCGTCATTTTCATTTTCCTGGGCATCGCGCTGCGCTCGATTCTGTCCAGCGTGACGAGCATTCTGCCCTCGCTTTTTCCGATCTTTGCCACCGGTGCGTTGCTCTGGTTCACGGGAGAAGGGCTGCAGTTCGCGTCCATCATCGCGATCACGGTGGCGTTCGCGCTCGCGATCGACTCGACGATACACTTCCTCAATCGTTTCCGGATCGAGGAAACCCGGCTCGCGCCAGGCCCAGGCAATGCGACGGCGGCGTTGATCGCCACGATGCATCACATCGGGCCTGTGATCATTCTGACGACCATCGTTCTGGCGCTAGGGCTTGGGGTAACGATCCTTTCGCACTTGCCATCTTTGCGGCTTTTCGGGCGGCTGACCGCGGTGTGCCTTTTCGCATCGCTGATCGCGCAGCTCTTTATCCTGCCGGCAACGATCGCCCTCTATCGCCGCTACTTCCCACGCAGGGCTTGATCATCACGGCTTCCCTTTTTTGGAATTCGCTCGACCGCAACGACGCGGGAGGACACGCTCGGTTGAAGAGTCTAGGGGAACAGCATGAGTGCATCGCTGACAGGGCCACTGATCTCGTCTCCCTTCGCGATCGATCCGGCATGGATCGATTACAACGGCCATCTCAACATGGCCTACTACAACGTCATTTTCGATCGCGCTTTCGACGAGGTGTTGCTGCCGACCGGCCTTGGGCCAAGCTATGTCCGGGAGAAGGGCTGCACCTTCATGACTGTCGAGGCGCACATCTGCTACCTGCGCGAGGTTTTCCGCACGGACACTGTTCGGGTCAACGTGCGTGTGCTCGACCTCGATGAAAAGCGCATGCACGCCTTTTGCGAGATGCGGCATGCAACGGAGGATTGGCTGGCAGCAACATCCGAATGGATGTTCTTGCACGTCGATCTAAAGGAGCGCCGAGCTGCGCCGTGGCCGCCTGAAATCTTCCAGAAGCTCGATGCACTCCGGCAGTCGACCGCGCATCTCCCTCCACCTGAGCGCGCCGGCCGGCGTATCGGCATCCCTCGTAAGTCGGAACCGTGAAGTACGTCTCGGCCCTGTCAAGCGGTGGAGACCAGAACCCGTATCCTCCGGCGTTTGGTCGAGCTGCGCTCAGCTTCGAGCGGCGCGGCGCTCACCCCATAGATTGAGCAAATTCCCCACGATCACAACGAGACCACCGAACAAAACAATGGGGTCGAGCGGCTCGGCATAGATCACCGCGCCAACGACTGCGATCAATGGCAGCCGCAAGAAATCCATGGGCGCGACCAAGATCGCATCGGCCAAAGCGAAAGCCCGCACCAGGGCATAGTGGGCCGAGAGGCCTGTCACCGCTAGAACGCTGATCCAACCCATCGTAACGATGTCGGGCAAACGGACCTCGCCAAAGAGCAGGAACAGCGCCAGCACCGTCTGGACCAGAAACATGTAAAACAAAATGCGAATGGGACTTTCGCTGCGGCTCAGCGCTTTCGTTGCCAGCATCGACAGGGCAAAGCCGATTGCAGACAGAAGCCCCAAGCCGACACCTGTGTTGAACTCGACGGCGCCGGGCTGAGCGACGATGATCACCCCGACGAAACCGATCACGGCTGCAGCAAGGCGGATCATGGTCATCCGCTCGCCAAGCAACAACGGAGCCAGCAAAGCCACCCAGATCGGCGCAGTGAACTCAAGCGCGAAAAGCTGGGCCAGCGGGATCATGGTCAAGGCGCCTAACCAGCTGTACTGCGCGATGAAGTGAACCAGGCCGCGAACGGAATGCAGCGTCAGGCGCGTCGTGCGCATCGCTCTCAGCCCCGGCCCCATCAACACAAGCGCCAGTACGATCACCAGCGAGATGAGGCAGCGATAGAACATCATTTCGAGCGTGGTGGCTCCACGCGCAGCTTCGCGCCCGGCGATTGCGACAGTGCTGAACGAGACCAGCGCGAGTCCCATCCACGCCAGCGCCCGCATGACCCGCGGCTGGGTCCTGACCATCGCCATGTCCATCATGGCGCAAACCTTTTTCCGCCGGGGAAGGGCATTGCCGCACCACTGTGTATCATTAAATTCGCAAGCACGTATATCCTGAACCCTGTCTGCGGATCGATGAGGCTTGCCTTCAGTCACGGCAAGATCAATGCTGAAGGCGCCGCCGGATGCGCGCCGTAACTTCATCAGTCAACAATTGGTTGCGTTAGCTCATGCGCCAGCAGTTTGCATCAGATAACAACGCAGGGATCTGCCCGCAGGCACTGGCGCGTGTCCTCGAGGCCAACGCTGGCCACGCCACCGGATACGGCGATGACGCCCGGACGCAGGAGGCGCGGGAGCGGATCGCTGCCCTGTTCGAGGCGGACTGCGAGGTGTTTTTCGTATTCAACGGCACGGCCGCGAATGCGCTGTCGCTGGCTCAACTTTGCCAGCCCTTCAATGCCATTATCGCGCACGCGTTCTCACACATTGAGACGGACGAGGCCGGTGCGCCGGAATTCTTCAGCGGCGGCGCCAAGCTGATGACGGCCGATACGCCTCTCGCGAAGCTGACGCCGGAGGCAGTGGAGGCGCTGGCAACCCGCTATTCTGGGCCTCATCACGTCAAGCCGGCAGTCTTATCGCTCACTCAGGCAACTGAGCTCGGGACGGTTTATAAGCCCGAGGAGCTTCGCGCGCTCACCGACGTCGCGAAGCGGCACGGCCTCAAGGTGCACATGGATGGCGCCCGCTTCGCCAATGCAGTGGCGCGGCTCGGATGCAAGCCAGCGGACATCTCCTGGCGGGCTGGTGTGGACGTGCTTTGCTTCGGCGGGGTCAAGAACGGATTGGCTGTCGGCGAGTGCATCGTTTTTTTCGACCGCACGCTGTCTACGAAGTTCCAAGGCGCCATTA
>QGVC01000162.1 GCA_003242645.1 Pseudomonadota bacterium | reverse complement strand
CCCTCCGCCGGCGTCCAAAATCTCTGGAGGAGATTGAACACAGTCGTCTTGCCCGCGCCCGAAAGGCCGACGAGGGCCGTTGTCTTGCCGGCAGGTGCGACGAGATTGAGGCCGCACAACACCGGCGTGTTGGGGTCGTAGGCAAAACTGACGTTCTCGAACCGGACCTCGCCGCGGCTGACGATCAAATTGGGTCGATTGGGCTCGTCCACTTCCGCCACCGGCGTGTCCAGCAGGTCGTACATCATGCGCACACCCACCGCCGCCGTTGTGAGCTGGAGTTGTAGTTTCGACAGCCGGCGGGCTGGGTCAGCCGCCATCAACAGAGCCGTGATGAAGGCGAAGAACTGCCCCGGCGTATCGCCGAAAGAGAGGTTGCGCCAACCGGCGTAAATAACCGCTGCTGCCACCGCGACGCCCCCGAGCGTCTCGATCAACGGGTTCGTCAGTGCGCTCACGGTCGCGATCTTGTTCGACAGCCTTTCGACACCCTCGACGCCTTGGTTCATCCGCCGCTGCAGCAAAGGCTCGAGCTGGAAAGATTTGACGACGCGAATGCCCTGCGCGCTCTCCCGCATGGTCCCGACGATCGTGGACATGCCGGTGAACTGCCGCGTGGCCGCTTTATGAACCCGTTCCGTAAGCTTCTTGAGCACCAGCGCTGCAATCGGGCCACCTATCAGGCAGATCCCCGCGAGCAGAGGGTCCTGCAGCACCATCACGGCGATCAGTCCGATCAGGGTCAGGAGATCGCGCCCAAGGCCGACGGCCACAAGGTGGAGAATGGTGCGCGCCGACTGGGCATTGTGCGTCATGCGCGTGATGAGATCGCTCGAGGGATATTTCTGATAGAACCCCACGCCCATCTTGAGCATGTGGTCGTACATCCGCTTCTGGATATCGGCGACGATCCGGTTGCCGATACGACTGAGCGAGACCTCCTGCAAATACGCGGCGATCCCCTTGATGACGAACAGCGCCGAGATGGTCATCGGGATCCAGAAGAGGGCCACGCGATCCTGGTCGACGAAGATCTTATTGACGACGTCCTTCATCATCCAGGCGCTGAGAGACGTACACCCCGCAACCACGCCCATGAAGACGAAGGCGATCGCGTAGCGCGGTGCATATGTGCGACCGTACTCCTTCAGCAAGCGCCGCAGCACCAGGATGGTTGCTCCATCCTTCAGCGTCTCCTGCCAGCGGCTCAGCAGACCACGAACCTTCCCGACGTTGCCCACAGCCCCTCCAACTCGGATCAAGGTTACAGAATCAGGCTATCCTACGTGCCACCTTTCGGCCAGAAGGCGCAATGCCATACTGGCACAATTCGCCGTTATGCAACTATTTGGTGCATTCCTGTGCCAAGCAGGCGGCGAGATCATGGCACCGCGTTCATCCGATCTCGCCGAGGCATCATATGGGCAGAATGGCTTGAGTCCTCTGGGCAGCGTCATCCACGTTCGCGTCTTTTGAAAGGTGACCCGAGCTAAGTATCTCATTCAACGTGCAATTTCGGCAGCTCGCATCATGCTTCTGCTGTTTGCGCTGGTATTTCTGTTGCCTCTCGCCCTGCACGGGATCTGGTGGCTCAGCAAGGATCACCCTCGGAGCTGGCGCGCGGCTGATTGGTCCAGCACGCGACTGCTGCCGCCCGCCGCTGAGGCTCGGCAAGCCTTGGTCCTGGTCTTTGCCGCCCCTGCCGGCCGGTGGAAGGGAGCATTTTCCGTGCACTCATGGATCGTCGTGAAGGAGAAGAATGCTCCGACGTACACGCGCTATGACGTGGCGGGCTGGGGGCGGCCAGTGAAGGTCGACAACTGGGCTCCGGATGCGCGCTGGTACGGAAGTACGCCTCACTTGGTCGCCGCCATCGAAGGGCCGCAGGCGGAGCCACTCATCCCCAAGATCCAGGCTGCAGTGGCGAAATATCCACATAACAGTCCCGGCGATTACCGCGTCTAGCCGGGCCCGAACTCCAACACGTTCGTGGCCTTCGTTCTGGCTGAAGTACCCGAGGCACGCATAGCTTTGCCGTCCAATGCTATTGGGAGGGATTTCCGCGGGTCTGGCATCTACTTTGGCGCGAGCCCAACCCGTACGGGAGTCCAAGTCTCGATCGCTGGCCTTCTGGGGTTTACCTTGGGCTGGGTGGAAGGGTTAGAGGTGAACATTCTTGGCCTGGTTGCAGGGATCGACTTCCGCCAGCTTGCGATCAAGCTGCCTGGCTGGGGCTCGGTGCCACTCTTGCCGTGGTTCGCAGCAGCCGCAGATGCTCCAACTCTATTGGGCGAGCTCAAAGTGCAAAGTAGCGATCCAGCGAGAGATTAGAGGATCGCCGATTGCATAGTTTGCGATGCAGACCAGCCTGGATATTCTAGACCTAATCCCTTTCAGCACGCTGGGCACGAACTCGCTGCGCCTGCCGAATCAGCTTACTGGACCAGAGATCGCCTCACCTGATCTTTCGAGATATAGTTCAGCTCCTCTACGAAAACCTCGCGCACGAGATTTCCTCCGAAGCGCGCATTGGCATTCTCTGCCAGCTTTTTTGTAAGCGCGGGCAAGTCCTGCCTCTTCATTCTGCGAAAATCGATATCGCCTCCCGAATAAATTGTCTTGATCGCCTCATCGACCAGTATGAGATCGGGCTTGATCGACAAGCGATTGAGCAGGCTGGAATCGACTGCAAAGGAGAGTTGGGTGACGACATATCCCTGCACCTCACCGTCCGCGATAACGGGTACACTGATCAGCCGCGTCTTCACGGTGCTGAGGCCGTTAAGCAAGCTGACATCGCCGGGTTCAGGAACTGCTCCCGTCTTCCAAGAGACCGCAGCAAACCCGGCTGCCAAAGTGACGGCGCAGATCCAGAGCCCGACGGCCACGAGCTTGATCATTCACGGCTCCTGCCGTTCGCCGCGGGCATATCGTACGTCCCGTCGGATTCGGACTTGCGAATAACATCGGACAAGAGGGCCGCGACCTCACGGACAGCCTGCAAATGTCGGGATAGCGCCACGCGATTGGCCTCCAGCAATCCGCGTAGCGCGTCCAGCTTCTCGGCAGTCTCGGGATTGAGAGGCTGGCCCTCACACTTCCGCAGAGCACGGCTCAGGCTGTAAAGGCCCTGGCTCTTGCGAATGCTATACTCGGCAAGGTCGATAATCGTGTTCTTATTCAAGAGCTCCGTTTCTTCGCGAACAACGCGAGCCAGATGCTCAATAATTCTGTCGACAAAAGCCGTGCCGGCCATGTCAAGCATCACCTCCGGAACGCTCGACCAAGTCCTTTTCTATCAGGTTCGCTATTCCCACACCGCCGCCACGCGCCAGCTCTCGGGCGACGTGCTCTGCAAGCATAGACCTCCAAAACGCACCGGCCGTTCCAGTGCCGAAAAACGCATCCGTTTGCGGCAGTAGCGCCCCAACAAAGGATTGCAGCACAAACGCTTCGAATTCTTGCGCTACGGCGCGCATAGTCCCTGGCCGATCGCTGGCTCGCAAGCCGTCCATAACCGATAGTGCAAGACTGGCGCTGTGTAGATTGCCGATTCCTGCCGGTGCAACTGACATGGCGCTTCTCTGAGATCCCGAATCGGCGGCAGACTAGAATGGGCAGCCTTCTCGAAGCTGGCCGATATCTTGCGTCTCACCCTCGCATGAGCCAGCCTGATACGCCATCCAGGAACAGCAGCAAGAAGTCGCCGATGACAAAAGTCATCAGGATCAATCCGCCGAAAATAACGAAAGGTAGCGAGATGAAGTACACCGGAATTTGGGGGGTCAATTTATTCACGATGCCAAAAGCCATGTGGATGGCAAAGGCATAGACGATAAAGGGGCTGCTGATCTGAAGCGCGAGGACGAACGCGTCGGACGTAGCATCCGCGAGCCGCGAAAGGCCTAGATCGTTCGCGATCGGCTCATTAACGGGAATCACAGCATATGAGCGGACTAGACCACGCAGCACCTCCCAGTGGAGGTCGGTGACGAAGAACAACACGGTTGCGGTCAACGTGATGAGGCTTGCCAACGCAGGACTCGGCTCAGCCTCCTCAATTGCTGTTTCAGGAAAACCTGAATACCCAACGAAGCTCGCGACCGCCGTGGCCATGAATTGCAATGCTAGAAAGAAGATGCGGCCCAACAGCCCGATGAAGATTCCGGTGAGCGTCTCGGCAACGATCGACAGCAGTAGCGAGTCCGGCTGACTGCTGGATACCGTGTTTATAACGTTCGGAAGCAATAGCGGCGTTAGCGCGAGTGTAATTGCTATTGCGACGAACAGCCGGATTTGCGCGGGCACCCGCGGGCTCGAGAAACCGGGCACGAGCATCAAGCAGCCGCCGATCCGGCAGAAGAGCAGAAAGACCGAGAGCACTACGTCGGGCCCGATAGGAATCAAGAGATCGTCCCGAGCAACTTGATCTCTACACCGCGCGCGATTTCGAGATGGGAAAGAACCGGAATGTTCGGGTAAAGGCGCTCGATCACCATACGCACGTACGGCCGCGTGTCCGGGGCCGCCACCACGGCAAATTTGTGCCCCTGCGCCATCTGCGCCCGAATCGCTGCAGCCGCTTCAGCCCCGAACTGCTCGACGAGTTTCGGCTCGATGTCGAACTCTATGACCTCTCCCTTGGCGTCCCGCCTCAGGGCCTGATGGAAAACCTGATCCCAACGGCTGCCGAGCCGAAGGATCTTGAGAACGCCGTTCTCGCACAAATCCCCGCAGATCTGCTGGGCCAGGCGAATGCGAACGTGCTCCGCAAGCTGCTCTGCGCGGCGCGCGTGCGGAACCATCTCGGCAATTGCTTCGAGGATGAGATGAAGGTTGCGGATTGAAACGCGTTCCGCGAGCAGCAACTTCAAGACAGCCTGCAGTCCGGAATAGGAAATCTGCGCGGGAATTAGCTCGTCTGCCAGACGGCGATATTCTGGATCGAGAGCATCGATCAAGGCCCGAACATCCTTGTAGGAAAGGAGTTGCGCAAGGTTAGCGCGTATCACCTCGCGCAGGTGCGTCAGCAGGACCGTCGTCGGATCGATCGGGGTGAACCCTTCGCGGTTGAGCGTGCTGGACAAAGCCTCGGGCACCCATAATGCTTTCAAGCCGAATGCGGGCTCGCGCGTTTCATCGCCAGGAACATCGGGGCGCGGCCCGTCGCCGATGATCACAAGCACGTCGCCGATTCGCAATTCGTCCTTCGCGACAGCCGTCCCGTGAATTTTTATTTGATAGGCTTTAGGCTCCAGAGATAAATCATCACTAAGTTTGATTTCCGGGACGATGAACCCGAACTCCCGCGCAAATTTGCGGCGCATTTTTGCGACGCGCTGCGCCAGCTCACCATGAGCCGCAAGGAGCGCACCGGAAATCTGCTTACCGAGGCAGACTTCCAATTCAGCAGCCTTTAATGAGGCTTTTACTGACGAGCGCGCTTCCTCTTCGGCCTCTTGGCGAGCGGCTGCTTCGCGGGCCTCGGCTGCCGCGGCAGCTTCTGCCTGTCGACGCGGAATGAGAATGGCCACGGATGCCAGGAGCGCGGCGAGTATTGCAAATGGAAGGAACGGCAGGCCCGGCGACAAGGCGAGAACACTGACGACCAGAGCGGAGACGGCGAGAGCGCGCGGATATTGCCCCAGCTGACCCAAAACTGCCTTATCCGCCGAGCCCCGTGTGCCGCCTTTCGAGACGAGGAGACCGGCAGCGAGCGAGACAATCAGCGCAGGAATTTGCGACACGAGGCCGTCCCCGACGGACAGCTTCGTGAATACGTCCGCAGCCTCGGCTGGCGACATGCCGTGGCGTACGACACCGATCACCATGCCGCCGATCACGTTCACACCCGTGATGATCAGGCCGGCGATGGCATCGCCTCGGACGAACTTCGACGCACCGTCCATGGCACCGAAAAATGCGCTTTCCTCCTCAAGCTCGCGCCGGCGGCGCATGGCCTCCTTGTCATCGATGATGCCCGCGGAAAGGTCTGCGTCGATCGCCATCTGCTTGCCCGGAATGGCGTCGAGCGTGAATCGCGCGCCAACCTCGGCAATGCGCGTGGCGCCCTTCGTGATCACGACGAAATTCACGGTGATCAGGATGAGGAAAACGATAACTCCGATCACGAAATCGCCGCTCATCACGAAGCTGGCGAAGCCCGCGATCACATGGCCCGCTGCTGTCACGCCCTCAGCGCCATTGGAGAGAATGAGGCGCGTGGTCGCGATGTTGAGCGCTAGCCGCAACATCGTCGTGATCAGGAGAACGGTCGGAAACGCGGAGAATTCAAGGGGCTTTTGAATCCATAGCGCCACCATGAGCACGAGGATCGAGAGCGTAAAGGAGACTGCGAGAGCGGCGTCGATAAGCGCTGGCGGCAGCGGCAGAAAAAGGACCGTCAAAATAAAAACGATCCCAACCGCGAACCAGACATCATGTCCTCGATTCTCGATGAAATCGACTCGCGAAGTCGAGGGCGCAGCCATGACCTCCCCCTCCAGTCACCTGCGATTGCAAGGATCAGAAGCCGTGTTCGATACGCGCGTACACCTGCTCAGCGAATGTATAGATTGTGGAGCCTATGAAAGGGGCTGAAATCGAAGCCGTCAGTAATATCGCTACGATTTTGGGAATGAAGGTGAGGGTGATCTCTTGCACCTGTGTCAGAGCCTGAAGGAGAGCAATCCCAATGCCAACCACCATCGCAGCGATAATGGCCGGACCCGATGCGACGATGATCGTCCAAATGGTCGACTGAACAATATCGAGGGCGTCTGCCTGATTCATGGTCAAGCCACGATCACGCCAGGGCCGAGCATAACCTCCCGACCATCGGCCAATACGGCTATCGCGCCGCCGGAAATGATGCGAATAGCGGTCACCTCACCTGTGATGCTACCGTCTACCGATGTGATCGTACGGCCGATGATCCCGTCTGCTTGCGCCAGCGAAATCGCTTCCATGAGCGAGTCCAACTTCGCATTCGTTTGTACGGCCTGCTCCACATTGGAAAACGCCGCGAGCTGCGCAATGTACTCTGTAGATTCTATGGGCTGCGTTGGATCCTGATTTTTCATCTGGGCGATGAGCAGCTGCAAAAAGGCATGATAGTCGACCATCAGTCTCGATTGTGCCGTTTGCGTCGCCAATGTGGCGCTGGCTGTGCTCTCAGTCACCCCGCCCACCTGCATCATCTCGCCTCCATTTCCGGCTCGCTCGTTTTCGAAGAGGCCTGCGACTTCGCAGCCATGATTTCGTCCTCGATCGGAAAGAGAACCCGAATTGTCTTCAGGGCCTCAAAAGGCTTCCCGGCGGAAACAAGGTCGTGCACGCGCTGCAGCCCCGCACGTATCGCTGCGTTCTCAAACGAAGCCATGAGTTGCGGTTGGACTTTCTCGAACACCTCGCGCGCCTGCCCCGCCTTGGCCGGCTCGATGAGCATGATTTGTACAATGAAATAGAGTTGGCGCAGCGGCGTGGTCGCCTGCTCGGGTTGCATCACATGCTGTTCCAGCAGGAAAGTGGCGTTGTTCAACAGCTCCAAGGTCACTTTCCTGTCGACCCGCAATACGGCCCCGTTGATGTATATCCGTTCTCCCGCCTTCAGCGAAAGGTGCATGCTGCCTTTCACCTGAGGCCCTCGCCAATCGTTTTCATCACGCCGATCAAGGCCGAAAAGTTGACCGACTGCCCTGATCGAATCTGGTCCACCTCTCGCATGACCCAGATCCCGATTGAGATGAGGTTGGCCCGTAGTTCGCGTGGCAGGTCATTCTCGGCACTGCCCAGGTCCTCCATGAAAATTGACCACAAGCGGTTGAGGTAGAGCAGCGCCTCGGCTGCTTCGCGCGAGCCCGCTCCCTTCTCCTGCGCCAGGTGCAATAGCTCGATCGCTCGCTCGATTGCCGCCCGTTCGCGTTCGCGCGCCAACCGCGGCGTATCCTCGAGCATTTCGGCGTAGGCAGCGTTATGAGCTTCAAGGGTCATTGGTCTTCCACGGGGAAAGCTGCCTAGAGG
>QGVC01000161.1 GCA_003242645.1 Pseudomonadota bacterium | reverse complement strand
TACCGGTGCCCGGAGGGCCAACCAGCAGCGCGCCACGCGGAATGCGGCCGCCAAGGCGTTGGAACTTTTGCGGGTCGCGCAGGAACTCGACGATCTCCTGGAGGTCGGCCTTGGCCTCGTCGACGCCGGCGACGTCATCGAACGTCACGCGGCCGTGGCGCTCGGTCAGCAGCTTGGCCTTCGACTTGCCGAAACCCATGGCGCGCCCGGAGCCCGACTGCATCTGGCGCATGAAGAACACCCAGACCGCAATCAGGAGCAGCATCGGGAACCAGGAGACGAGGACGCTCAGGAACGACGGCACATCCTCATCGGAGGGGCGCGCGGCGATCTTGATGTTGTGCTGCCGCAGGCGCTCAACCAGCCCAGGATCCTCCGGTGCGTACGTGCTGAACGAAAGCCCGGTGTCGCTGAACTTCCCAGAGATACGATTGCCCTGGATCAGAACCTCGGAGACCGTCCGCGACTCGACCGCGTTCAGGAAGTCGGAGTACGGGATCTCATTACCGCGACGGCTCTGAGCCGGGTTCTGGAACAGATTGAACAGAGCGACCAAAAGCAGTCCGATGATGACCCAGATCGCAAAGTTCCGGAAATGAGGATTCATCTTTATCCCTTCTGAGGCTCACAGAGCCGACGCGAAATGCCGCCCGTCCGTGCAGCTGTCGAACCGGCGACTGGACTAGACATAAGTTCCCGCGAAATGGTTGCCAAGTTGACGCCTACAACCCCGAATCCCGCAGACGAGTTGAAGGGTTCACTCGAAGGTCGATTTTCTAGCACGAATAATGGCGAAAAGGCTAACCGGGTCAGGTCAAATTGTCATCCCGCACGCCATCTCCAAGAATTGATCTGGCATGCTGAAGCGCGAAGCGGGCTTCCAGCAGGAGCCGCCCATCGTTAGCCGTTGGTCCAGCAAGGCTCGGCTCCACAACGGACAGGCAAGGCACGGCAAGCAGCCGATCGCCTGCCCATAAACCGGGGAGCGTTGCAGCAGCCCGCGACGGGATCGGTAGCTGCCGCAAAGATGGATGCGACCGCTTCAGGGCAGCGAATCCAGCCTGGCCCAGGGCCTCCACTCGAACAGACTGGCCGAACTCCGGCGCGACGCTGAGATAGAAGCGCCGGTCCCAGAAGAGCCCCTGCCCGGGCTCGAGCGTCACTTTCGGCAGGGGACGTCGGCCAGGCTCCCGGTAGATGGCGATGACCGTCGTCTTCTGGCTCGGAGCGCTCCTGAGGCTTAGGGCGGGATCGATTACGACACCTCCCAGCGTCGTGGTGGAAGGGTTCGGGGAAAACAATCGTTCGACCAGATCCTCCATCTGTGAGCGAACTGGCAACTCAGGTTGGCCGCCGAACGCTCCGATGACGGATTGCAGGAGACGCAGGGCGACCTCGCGCGGCGCATGGTTCAGGGCTGCGGGATCGATGCTCGCCCAAGCACCCTGGTGAAGATCGACAGCAGCGCGCGCCAGCTCGTAAGCAGCAGTCTCCAAAGCCGCGCGCGCGGCAGCCACCCGACGGGCTGACAAAGCCAGCATATCCGGGCCGAGGCCCAGGGCTTCGCGTTCGCGCGTGGCCGCGCGCAAGCGAACACGCTCGTAACGCACGTCGGCATTGCTCGGATCGTCCAGCCATTCGGCTCCTGCTGCCTTGAGGGTCGCTTCCAGCCGGCTTCTGGGAACGCCCAGCAGAGGTCGGAGGATTTCAATCGTCCGCTCCTCTACTGGGTGTCCCAGCTTCAACCAAGTCCGCCGCTCGACCTCGCGCATACCCGAGAGACCGTCGACGCCGCTGCCGCGGGCCAAGCGCATGAGAACGGTTTCGGCCTGATCGTCCAGGTGATGCGCAATGAGGAGCTGGCGCGGCTCGGGCAGCGGCTCGCGGCCGAGCTCTTCGAGAATGAGGCTGTATCGTGCGGCGCGGGCGGCTTCTTGAATGCCAGTGCGCGGCTTTGGACCAGTCCAACGCAACGACTTGTGAGCAAGTCCGAGGCCCTCGGCTTGTTGCGCCACCCACTCGGCCTCAGAGGCCGACTCTGGCCGCAGTCCGTGATCGACGGTAATGACCAATACCGGAGGAACACCCGGCGATATGGTAGCAGCTCTGCCCCTCTCTTTGGCCCAGCCAGCGACGAGGTGCATCAACGCGGTGCTGTCCGCACCGCCTGAAACAGCGATAGCCACGGGCAGGCGCACGTGGCTGAGCAGACGATCACGTTCTGCGGCACCGATCGGCTGACCGGCGGCCGGCACGGCACCTAGCAGCCGACGCGCTGGCGCTCGGTGAGGGCGCGCGTCTTCACATGCGACGGAGCATTGGGGAAACGCGCCTCGAGCTCATCGAACGATGAGCACGCCGCCTCCTTTTGCCCGAGCCGATCCAGCGACATGGCCAGCTTGAGCAGGCTGTCCGGAGCCTTCGCGCTGTTCCCGTAGTTCTGGTAGCCTTTCAGGAAGGCACTCGCCGCAGCCTTGTACTGCCCACGGACGTAGAACGTCTCACCCAACCAATACTGGGCATTGCCGGCCAATGGATCGTTCGGATACCGCTGTAAGAATTCCTGGAAGGCTTGCTCGGCGGCTGAATAGTTCTGCTGCAGGAGGTAGCCGTAGGCGACCTCGTACTCCTGCTTGGGATCGCCAGGCGCCGCAAGGGCGTACTGCGAGCCGGATTCCGGCTGAACCTCCTCGCGCAGGATCTCGCCGATCGGATCAGAGGAGCTACTGTCCTCGCCCCGGCGGATGATCGTCGCCCCGAAGCCGAAATTGACCTCCGGATTGGCAGCCACCGCCGTCGAGGAACCAGCAGAAAGGGACTCGCGCTCCACCGAACGCTCGCGCTGAACCGAGCGCGTCTCAACGCCCGTGCCGCCGCTCAGCGCTCGGATCTGATCAGAAAGCTGCTCGATCTGAGCTGTCAGCGCTCGGACCTGTGTTTCGAGAGCGTCGATGCGGGCGGAGTCCGCACCAGATCCGATTGGAGCCCCAGTCATGGAAGGTGACGCCCCTCCGGCGTTCCTTGCGAGCGATTCGAGCGTACCTACCACGACCTGCATGTCGAGGATTTGCTCCTCGAGTTGCTCGACCCGCTGCCTGAGCTCCCCGCTACTGCTGGCCTGCTGCGCAGCTTGGCCAGACCCCTTGGAGCGCGCTTGCGCGACCTGGGTCGGGCTCGCCTGTGCAAGCACCTGTCCCATGCCGGGACGAGCGGATCGCGTCATGTCTTGCGCATACGCCTGCAGGCTCGGCAGACAAAGCACGCCAGCCAAGCCCAGCACAATCCGGTAAGATACTCTCATGGAACGCATTTCCGCTCTGTGGACTGCCAGCTCCTTCGGGCGTAGCAATGCGGATAGCACAAGGTCAACAGCCTCTATGCGCTTTAGGTTGGTCCAGCATCTTGGCCGACCAGGCTCGTTTATTGATGTCGGCCCTGCTCGATGCCGGCATCAAGTCCCGGCCCGGCTGTTCAGGACGGTCTGTGCCCTGCGGTTCTGGGACCAGCAGGATATGTCATTGCAGACAGCCACCGGCCGCTCCTTACCGTAGGAAATCGTACGGATCCGGTGAGCACTGACGCCCTCGGCGATCAGGAAGTTGCGTACAGCGTTTGCGCGGCGCGCGCCAAGGGCGATGTTGTACTCACGAGTGCCCCGCTCATCGGCATGACCTTCGATGGTCACCGTGTACTGCGGATACTGGTTCAACCACCGCGCCTGGCCTCTCAGCGTCTGCTGGGCTTCCGGAGTCAGCTCAGAGCTGTCCGTCGAAAAATAAACGATATCGCCGACGTTCTGGATGAAGTCGCGCTGCGAGCCGGGTGTTGCCGGGCCGTAACCGGGGCCAAGGCCTGCGCCGTCTTGGGACGTATTGGCACATCCTGCAGCCAAGACCGCGAGCAGCGCGATGGCCCCCACACGCGCCCAGCTCGCCAACCGCATCAAGGTCTCCATTTGGCTGATCCCCTCCGTTCACGTACCGGCAGCATGACGCGCCAGGAACGCCGATTGACCGGCAACAAGCCCGAATCTCTCACCTTCGCATAGGCTTATCGCCGTCATCGCGCAGAAATGTGGCTGGCTTCAGGCCCCTGAAATCACAGCAGAGCCCAAGATTGCAACCATCATTACGCATATCCCACACATTTCCCGTTGGTTACGCGTCGTGGTTGCACATCGGCAACAATTTTGCCGCAATTCAGGAACGGCTCTGAATAACGAAACGAATGTGTTGCGATCAATTGTTTCGATCGCCGCTCCCTTCGCTCAGGCGATCGCAGGCAAAGTCAAAAGACAGCTAAGCTGCCCCACATTACCGGTTTATGCGAGTGCTTGTAATTCGGAGCCAAAGAATCCGGCAACTCGCCGAGTCCAAACGGCTGCCAAATTAGCTATGAACAAAAAAGAGAAAAGGCCGGACCTGCTGCCGCGGCCTTTTCGTCTCTAGCTGCTGCAGATGCCTGCAGTCGTTTGTCCCGATTAGCGAGCGATCTCAACCGCTGGCGCAGGACCGCCGAGCTTCATCGGCTCATAGGGAACCTCTTTACGGCAAGCCCCCAGAACAACCGCGGAAACAAGAGCCGCAAGAACGATAGCGCCCTTCATGTCCATTCTCCTGATGAAGTTAAGTCCCCCACCGAATTCTAGCGAGCGACCTTCTCGGCCACAGGCAAATCCGCACCGAGCTTCATGGGCTCGTACGGAACTTCACGACGGCACGCGCCGAGCGCGACAGCCGCGATGATCGCTGAAACAACGATCACGCCCTTAACACCCTGCATTGGTCATCTCCTATGGCTTCGGCAGTCGCCGACTATTGGGGTTACCGGTGTGCACTACGCAGATCAAGGACGGAGGAATTTGAACCACTCTTTTCCCCCCGTATTGATGCGATTCTGCCACTCCGTGTGACTTGGCTGGCAACGCAAACTCCAGCCGGGCGATACAACGACAGCTTGAAAACAAGCTGAGCACTTCCTGAGAGCTCCGGAGGCAGCTCCCGGAAGCACCAAGATTACAAAATCACTGATTCGCTTACCTGAACGTAAACGCGAGTCTTATGGCGACCTTCAACTGAGCAAAGGTGACCAGGCCGGATCGGACGCAAACGATGGCGTGGGAATCAACCTTTCGTTGTAGCCAGTGAGGTCGATTGAAAAGATTTTCGGGCCACCCCGCGGGCCTGGCATATCACGGAAGAACATCAGTACTCTTCCGTTTGGCGCCCATGTCGGTCCCTCGTTGTGGAAGCCCTCAGTGAGAATGCGCTCGCCCGAGCCGTCGGGCCGCATCACGCCGATCAGGAAGTTGCCCCCGTACTGCTTCGTGAATGCAATGTAGTCGCCGCGCGGAGACCAAACCGGGGTGGAGTACCGCCCCTCGCCATAGCTGATGCGATGGATGCCGGACCCGTCGCTCTGCATGACGTAAAGCTGCTGCGTGCCGTCGCGATCGGACTCGAAGACGATCTGGCGGCCGCTGGGATCGTAGCAAGGGGCGGTGTCGATGGCGGTCGTCCGAGTGAGCTGGCGCGCGCGACGCGTACGCAAATCCATCTCGACGATGGTCGAAGCGCCCTCGATCTGGAAGCTCATAATGATCCTCTGGCCATCGGGCGAGAACCGCGGCGCGAACGTCATGCCGGGAAAATCGCCCACGATCTCGCGTTCACCCGTGTCGAGCCGCATGAGAACGACCCGAGGCTGGTCGTTCGTGTACTGCATGTAGGTGATTTCCTGGCTCGTCGGGCTGAAGCGGGGCGTGAGAACGAGCTCCCGGCCGTTGGTCAGCATCCGGACGTTGGCGCCGTCCTGATCCATGATGGCGAGACGCTTGAGGCGGTTGTCCTTGGGCCCAGTCTCGTCGATGAATACGATACGCGTGTCGAAGTAGCCCTTCTCCAGCGTCAGCTTCTCGTAGACCTGGTCGGCGATGATGTGCCCGATCCGGCGCCAATTGGCAGCGATCGTGGAGAACTGCTGGCCTGCCAATGGCTTACCGAGCACGACGTCCCATAGCCGGAACTCTGCCCTCAGCCGCCCGTCGGGCAATCTGTGGACGCGGCCGACGACAAGGGCCTCGGCGCCGACGGCCCGCCAGTCTGCGAACCGCGGCGCGACGTTCACATCACGGATTTGCTCGATAAAGGCTCTCTGATCGAGCGGACGGAACAGCCCGGAGGACTCGAGATCCGCCATGATCACCCCGGCAATTTCTGCGCCGAGCCGCGGATCATCACTTAAGAACGGCGGAATGGCGATCGGCCGCGGGCGCAGGTTCGCTTCGTCCACCGTCACCCGCGTTTGCCCGAAAACCTTTGGCGCCATGGTCATACCGGCGCCGAGGATCCCCATTTGCAGTGCTGCTCGGCGAGTCACACCGCAGTTCTGCTTGTTGTCGGTCATCTCTCAGACCCCGGTAAGTTGTCTCTACCCGCTATAGGCGCGGGAGCTGCCGTTCTCGTCAGAACATCCGCTGCGGATCAAATGTGACCACCATGTGGTCCCACCCCCCGGCATAGAGGTGCGCCGGAAGATCATAAGGCTCGCACTGCACCAAGGCCCGGATGGCGCTGTTGGCAGCATCCGCGAACAACGGTCCGTATCCGGAATTGATGACACGGGGCGGCTGCTCGAGATAGCCGTCCGGGCGCAGGCGCACCTCCACCTCAACGACGATGCGATCAATGCCGTCGAGGCCGCTATTGATGTTCCAGCAGCGGCTGACGGCGCGCTTCATCATCACGCCCAGCAAGGATCTCTGGCTCGCAGTGAGCCGGCTGTCGGTTCCTTCCGGAGCGCCAGCAACCGGCCCGCGCGCCTTCGTCTCGGTGGTCGGAGGCTCAGGTGCGCCGGCTGCAGGGGCACGATCCGGCACCTTGTTGAGCAACGCCGCGATGCGGTCGGCATCAAACCGCTTCTTCTCTTTTGCCTCCTGCTCCTTGCGCCGCTGCTCGGCCAGTCGCTTGCGCCGCTCCTCCTCCTTCTTCTTGGCCTCGGCAGCCTTCTTCTTGGCTTCCTCGGCCTTCTTTTTCTCCTCGGCTAGCCGCTTCTCTTCCTCGGCCTTTTTCTTTTCTGCCGCCTTTCGCGCCTCCTCGGCCTTACGTGCCTCCTCCGCTTTGCGAGCCTCCTCGGCCTTCAGCGCGGCCTCTTCCTCCTTCCGCTTGAGCTCCTCGGGGCTCGGCCCTTTCGGCGCGGGCGGCAGCGCGGCGATTTTCTCAGCTATCGGATCCTTGGTCGGCTCGGGCGGAGGTGTCGCCTCCGGAGGCGGCGGAGGCGGCGGTGCAGCTGCTTCGTGCTTGGATTTGACTTTATCCTCCTTGACAGCCTTCTTCTGGTTGTCGGCCTGCTGAGCCTCAAGCTGCTTGGCGCTGCGGTCGCCCTTCTTCAGCCGGACGATGTCCTCCGGCGTGACAAGCGCAACCTCCACGGGCTCTGGCTCCGGCACCCTGAAGGGCTCTGGCGACTGTAGCGACAGGAACGCCCAGGCCAGAATAGCGAGATGCATCAAGATCGAGACTGTAAGCCCGAATTGCACAGCTCGCTTACCCTCCGCTTTCCACCTCGGTGACCAGCGAAAGCTTGCGGAATCCGGCTTCCTTGATACGGGCCATGACGCGGGCAACGACGCCGTACTCTACAGACCGATCCCCACGGACGAAGATCGGCTCATCCATCCCGCCGCGCGCCTCTGCAATGGCCACGAGCTTGGGCCCCAGCTCGTCGAGATCGATCGGTGTCTCGTCCTCCTGACCCAAGTAAAGCTTGCCGTCGCTCGTTACCGAGACGACCATCGGCTCCGTCTCCTGAGCCTCAAGCTGCTTGCCCTTGGCCTGCGGCAGCTCAAGCGGCACACCCGAGGTCAAGAGCGGCGCTGCCACCATGAAGATGATCAGCAGCACGAGCATAACGTCCACGAACGGAGTGACGTTAATCTCGCTCATAGGCACATGGGAGCGGACCCGCCGTCTGCGTCCGCCGCCGTTGCCGCCGGTGTTGATGCTGACGCCCATGCTGTTCCGCTC
>QGVC01000160.1 GCA_003242645.1 Pseudomonadota bacterium | reverse complement strand
CTCGGGCGCCAGCGTCTCGTTGTAGATGCGGTCGATGCACAGCGTGCACTTCTTCATCACGCCATCGGCGTAGTCGTACTCGCGCGCGCCATAGGGGCAGGCCCAGGAGCACAGCTTGCACCCGATGCACGTATCGGGATTGACGAGCACAATGCCGTCTTCCGCCCGCTTATACGAGGCTCCCGTCGGGCAGACAGTGACGCAAGCCGGAGTTTCGCAGTGCAGGCAGGAGCGAGGGAAGTGCACTGTCCGGCTCGATGAGCCCTCCCCCACCTCATAGGTATGGATGCGATTGAGCCAGGCTCCGTGCGGATCGGCGCCGTAGGGGTCCCCATCGGTCAGTGGTGCCGAGTAGCCGCCGGTATTCCATTCCTTGCAGCTGGTCGCGCACGCCTGGCAGCCCACACACGTGTCGAGGTCGATCACAAGGCCGAGCTTCTTGGCCGTCTTTTCAGGTAAAGCGGTCATTCAGCGGCCTCTCGAAATTCAGCGCCGAATGTGGAGACGGCAGGCCGATGCGTCCCATACGGGTTGGGCAGAGGCTCGAACCTCGGCCAGCTTTCGCCGGCCTCGTCCGGCTTGGCTTTCTCGATCCGCACCCGCAGATCGTACCAGGCGGCCTGCCCCGTGATGGGGTCGCTGTTCGAGAAGCGATAGCCCCCCTCGCGCTCCGGCAGAAGCTCCGAGATCAGATGGTTGAGCAGGAAGCCGCGCGTCGCTTCGGGCGCATCCGGCGCCAGACTCCATGCCCCTGCCCGCTTTCCGATCGCGTTCCAGGTCCAGACCGTGTCCGGATTGACGCCTTCCATCAGCTTCACCTGGCACTTCACGCGGCCGATGGCGCTCGTCACCCACACCCAATCGTCGTCCTCGATGCCGAGAGCGCGGGCGCGGTCGCGATGCATGTAGAGCCGGTTCTGCGCCGTGATCTGTCTGAGCCAGGCGTTCTGCGAGCCCCATGAATGATACATGTGCATGGGCCGCTGCGTGATCGCGTACATTGGGAACTCGGCTTCGGCGAGCAGCGCACTCTCGAACGGCGCGTACCAGAACGGGATCGGGTCGAAGAAGGTCTCGATGCGACGGCGGTGGCTTTCGGGCGGTTGCACAGGGCCATGTCCGCGGGCGGCGAGCCGGAATTTCTGCAATGGCTCCAGATAGAGCTGAAAGATGATGGGCTCGGCAGCACCGATAAAGCCGACCTCCTTCGCCCATTCCAGGTAGGCTTTGTTGGCGTGCCTGTAGAATTGTTGCTCGGGCGCAAGGTGGTGGTGATAGAAGCAGCCGTTCGCGATGTACTGCTCGAGCTGTCTTGGGTTCGGCGCGCCCTTTCCGTAGCTCTTGCCATCCTCGCCGCGGAAGCCAGCGAGTGAGCCGATGCCGGGCGCGCGTTCGTGATAGATGATGTAGTCGGGGTAGCCGCCAGGAAACTTGGGCGCACCGTTTTCATCGACGAAGCCAGGAAGCTTCAGCCGCGCGCCGAGCTCGATCAGAACCGTCTGGAATGGACGCACATCTCGATCCGGCTCGATCACGGGCTGGCGAATGGCGTCAGCAGGCCCGTCAGCATCCGAGATGGGCCGATCGAGCAAGGAAATGCAGTCCCAGCGCTCAAGATACGTTGTATCCGGGAGGATCAGGTCCGCGTAGGGGACCATCTCGGAGTAATAGGCGTCCGAGTAGATGATCTTCGGGATTCGATATTCGCCCGTGGCCTCGTCCTTCTCGGTCAGATAGCGCAACACGGCCGGAATGTTCATCGACGAGTTCCAGCTCATGTTGGCCATGTACATGAACAGCACGTCGATGGGATACGGATCGGCATTGGCCGCGTTGGTGATGACCATGTGCATCAGGCCGTGGGCGGCAATCGGCGCATCCCATGAATAGGCCTTGTCGATCCGCAGCGCCCTGCCCTGATCATCGACAAGCAAATCCTCCGGGCCCTGCGGAAATCCAAGCGGCGCGCCATTGAGCGGCTTCCCTGGAATGACAGTACCTAGCTTTCCGCCGGGTCTGTTGGGCGGCGGCGTCGGTTTCGGGAACGGCGGCCTGTAGCGGAACCCTCCAGGGCAATCGATGGAGCCCAGGAGAATCTGAAGCACGTGCAGCAAGCGGCAGGTCTGGAAGCCATTCGAGTGGGCCGAGATGCCGCGCATCGCGTGCATCGAGACTGGCCGCCCGATCATCGTCTCGTGCCGGCGCCCTGCCCAATCGGTCCACGGCACGTTCAGGCTGATCGCCTGCTGGAAGGCAGCCTGGGCGAGCTCCTGGGCAAGACGGCGGATCGTGTGTGCCGGAACGCCGGTGATTGCTGCCGCCTTCTCCGGGCTATATTCAGCTGACAGGAAGCGCTCCGCGATGAGAGCGAATGACGGCACAGCCGTGCGCCCGTCCGGCAACTTGTATTCGCCAACCAGAGCCGGCGCGATCTCTGGCAGAGTTGCATCTGCTAGGGCACCAGTCTTCTTATCGAACGCCAGCGGCTTGCCGCTCTCGTTCCGCGCGAAGAGGCCATCGTCGGCTGCACCCGGATCGCGGATCACGAGCCAAGGGGCGTTCGTGTAGCGGACCAGATACTCCAGATCGATGTTCCGGGTCCGCAGCAGCTCGTGGATGAGCGCTCCAATGAGCATTCCATCCGTTCCCGGCTTGATGCCCACCCACTCGTCCGCGATGGCGTTGTAGCCCGTCCGCACCGGGTTGATGGCGACGATCTTGACGCCTCGGGCCTTCAGCTTTCCGAGGGCCGTCTTAATGGGGTTCGAGGCGTGGTCCTCGGCCACGCCGAAAAGCATGAAATACTTCGTGCGCTCCCAATCGGGCTCACCGAACTCCCAGAACGAGCCGCCGAACGTGTAGAGCCCCGCCGCAGCCATGTTGACCGAGCAAAACCCTCCGTGGGCGGCGTAGTTTGGAGTGCCGTATTGTTGAGCGAACCAGCCCGTCAATGCCTGGGACTGGTCGCGGCCCGTGAAGAAGGCGAGACGGCTGGGATCTTTCTCGCGGACCTCGGCCAACCATTTGGTGGCCAGATCCATCGCTTCGTCCCAGGTGATCTCCTCGAACTCGCCGGAACCGCGCGGACCCACGCGCTTCAAGGGTGCTCTCAGCCGTGCCGGCGAGTAGTGCTGCATGATGCCGGCAGAGCCCTTTCCGCACAGCACCCCCTTGTTCACCGGGTGATCGCGGTTGCCCTCGATGTACCGAACCTTGCCGTTCTTCAGGTAGACCCTGATGCCGCACCGGCAGGCGCACATGTAGCAGGTGGTCGTCTTGACAGTGTCGCCGACGGGCGTCGAGAGAGCGATCTTCGGTTCCCCGTGCGGCATGGACGGCGTTTCCCCATCGTTCTTTGACTGAGGATCGCTGGGCGATGCGATCCGTTTCGAGATTTGAGACTGCTAGCACACGCTGGCAGGTCCAACAAGCATTCACAAACGCGAATATCCGCCGTTGGACCAGAGCGCCCTAACCGAAAAGTAGCTCAGAACGGACCGCTCGCAATCCTCACTGCTCGACGGGCGCGTAATCCAAGGGAAGCGCCGTCGTAAACTTGATCTGCTCCATCGCGAAGGCGGAGGAGACGTTGCTCAGCTCGATCTTGGAGATGAGCTTCTTATAGAAGCGATCATAAGCATCGATGTCGGGCACCACGACCCGCAGCAGATAGTCGATCTCGCCGCTCATGCGGTAGAACTCGACCACCTCAGGAAAATCGACGATGACAGCGTGGAAA
Source organism: Pseudomonadota bacterium (assembly GCA_003242645.1). The sequence goes on along the minus strand of QGVC01000160.1, from coordinate 4,301 downwards.
CGCTCAAGCCACTCGAGCGTGTGCTGGCTGGTGCTGATGAAGACGAAGACGGTGACCCCTGCTCCAACCTTCTTGGGGTCGAGCAGCGCCACGCGCTTCTGGATGTAACCGGCCTCCTCCAGCTTCTGAATGCGCCGCCAGCAGGGTGTGGTCGACAGCCCGACGGCCTTGCCGATCTCGGCAACGGGAAGCGTGGCGTCCTCCTGCAGAATGCGCAGGATCTTGATGTCCATGGCGTCGAGCATGTGTGTCCCCAATGTGCGATTCTGTTTCCAATAAGGCCGAAAAACTCGATACTGGTTTTTCCTGAACGGCGTTTCGATCCGCAGTTTAGTATTTTTTTCTACTAGTCGAGCCCGTTCCCATTGTCCAGCGGCCGAATGCGCGCCATAATGCTCTGCAATCAGCCGGTTCGCCGACTGGCGCCCACCTCTCAGAGTCATGAGCCCATGGAAACCATCACGTTCATAACCCCCAACTTTGCGGTGACCGGAATGCCGGCACCGCAGGACTTCGAGCGGTTCGTTGCGCTCGGCTTCAAAGCGGTGATCAGCAATCGCCCCGACCATGAGCGGGAGGGGCAGATGACCGGCCGGCAGGAGGCCGTGCTCGCCTGGCGGGCCGGGCTCAAATTCCGGCACATCCCGGCCACCAAGCTCGAGCTGTTCTCGGATGCCGTCGTCGAGCCCATGGCCGACGCGTTGAACAGCCTCGAGGGTCCCATCATCGCGCATTGCGAGTCCGGCCTCCGCTCGGCGATCCTCTGGGCTGCCGCAAGCGCCCGCAGCCACAGCCAATCCGTGGACTGCGTTCTTGCCGCTCTCAAGAAGGCCGGTTTCGACTTGGACTTCCTGCGTGACGACCTCGAAGCCCAGGCGGACCGCAAGCGTTGGCTCGGCTCCAGCCCAGCTCTCGATTGCCGCGAAGCGGAACGGCTGCCGGAGAGGAAGGCGGCGTGAGCCCGCACCCAGCCTAAGCAGCGGCGCTGTTACGAGTACCCCTTCCCCCAATTGCTGCGCGCCTTGAGCGCCTTAACCCAAGGCGCGCCGGACTTCGGCGCGCAGCACGGGCAGCAGCTCTGCCTCGAACCAGGGGTTCTTCTTGATCCACGCATTATTGCGCCAGGAGGGATGCGGCAGAGGGATGTAGCGCGGCCGTTGGGAGTAGGCCATGACGGCGCGCCAGTCTCTCACGACCTCCGTCAAGCTGCGGCGGCCCAGCGATCCCAAATGCCAGCGCACCGCATACTGGCCGACCAGAAGCACCAGCTCGAGCCGCGGGAGATGGGCAAACACCTCGTCGCGCCAACGCGGAGCGCATTCCCGCCGCGGCGGCAGATCGCCGCCTTTTTCGTTGAGGCCAGGAAAGCAGAAGCCCATCGGCACGATAGCAACCCGGCTCACGTCATAGAACTCGTCGGAGGTGACGCCCATCCAGGCCCGCAGGCGATCACCCGAGGGATCCGTGAACGGCATTCCTGAAGCGTGGACCCGGGTGCCAGGTGCCTGCCCGCAAACAGCAAGTCGGGCCGTCGTGCTCACACGCAGGACGGGCCGCGGCTCGTGAGGCAACGGCTCACCCTGCGGCGCGTCGCGACAAAGCCGGCAACGGCGGATCTGGTCGAGAAGCGCCTCCAGTCCGCCCTCCTGCGGATGAAGTCTAAAAGTCGATGACGAGACCATCCTCTGCAAGCAGCACGCCGGCTGCGCGAGCTTCCTCCTGCCGCGCCAGCATCTGGTCGTTCATATGCGTGATGAGCACGCGCTTCGCCCCGAGCCGTGCCAAGTTGGGCAAAAGCGTCACCCAGTTCGTGTGGTACGGCACTGGCTTGTCGTAGCTGTAGCACTCGGCAATGAAAAGGTCCGCGCCGCTGGCGCAGGGGACAAGACTTTCCACCCACTCAGTATCGCCAGAATAGGAGAGAACCTTCTCCCCCACCTCAAGCCGGAGCGCACAGGACGGTGCACCGGAGGGATGTGAGACCTCGTAGGCGGTCAGGAGCGCCTGCCCGATGCTCTGGGGCCTCCCGATCTCGTACTCGACGAAATGTACGTCGTACCCGCGCTCGACCGTGCTGGATTTGGGAAACAGCACCTCAGTTGTGGCTAGGTAGCGCTCCTCTATCCCTGGCGGCCCCGCAATAGTGAGCGGATCACGCCGTTTGCTCTTGTAATTGGAGTGCATGAGGAACCACACGAGACCGGCAAAGTGGTCGCCGTGCAGGTGGGTGATGTAGATGTGGCTGACAGTATTCGGATCGATTCCAAACCGGTTCAGGCCAATCAGGGCCGTGGCACCGCAATCGACTAGGAAACAGCCCTCACCCGTATCGACGTGAAAGCACGTTTGCAGCCGCCCGCCGGATCCGAACGCATCTCCGCTGCCGATGATCGTCAACCTCATGGATGAGGCATCTCCTCTGCTCAGGCCTTGGCGCTCGGCCGTGAGGAGACCTCCTCGTACCAGCGCGCAAGATTCTTCAATTCACTTGGCCGCTCGATGCGCGCGGGCTTCATGAAATCCACTGCAACAAGCGCTGTAATATCCGCGATGGTGTACACATCGCCTGCGATGTATCGCCGCCCAGCCAGCTCCTCGTCCAACCACGACAGCAACGTCAGCACCCGCGAGCGGTTCACCTCGGCCCACTCCTTGATCTGCGGCTTCTCGAGCTCGGCCATGGCCGGATGCGAGTGCCGGAAGCACTGGGCAACGCGGAAGAACAGAGCCAGCTCCATCCGCCGCTGCCACATCTCCACAAGCACGCGCTCCATGGGGGTCCGGCCGAACAGGGGCGGCTCAGGTTGCTGCTCCTCGAAGTAACGGCAGATGGCGACGCTTTCGGAGATGGCAGTCCCATCGTCGAGAATGAGGATGGGCACCTGCTGCAACGGGTTCAACGCCGTGAGCTCAGGCGAACGATGCTCCAGCTTGATCAGGTTCACCTGCTCGGTGGGGACGGTGATGCCTTTCTCTGCCAGGAATATGCGCACGCGGCGCGGATTGGGCGCTTGTGCCTGATCGATCAGCTTCACGTCGTCCTCCTCGAGATGGCGTTGATTCGTCCGTTGCCGCACCGTGGCCACAATCTTTCACGGCCAAGGCGCGAGGCCAATCCCTCTCGATCGGTTCCGTTCAGCTTTCCAGGCTCTCTGCGGCGTTGCAACATCCAGTGCTGACGCAGACCAGCCAGATCGGTCGTCGAAATTTTTCTCTATTGGCAAGCTTTGTTCAACCAAAGCGTGAAATGATCGCCTGAGTTCGCAACCTCAGCAGGTTGGAAGTAAACGCGGAATTAGGAACTCCATGATTTTTTGTCCCCGGAGAACGCAGGCTGCGATGCGTACTGGGACAGCTCTTAACTTTCCCCAAGTTGCCAGTAACGAGTCCCCATGATCACTTCCTCGATAACACCTTCGGACCGCGTTCTCGGTGACGGCGCCGCCGACACCCAGCTTTCCGACACGGGCCAAGAGCTTGCACGAGCCGGGCTGCGGCCAGATTGGGAATACGACCTCCTCTCGATGTTCGTGCGCAACGAACTGTCGGGACAGGCGCCCATTCTGCTCCTTGCGGCCATTTTCTCTCTGGTTTCGATGATCTGGGCGCCGTGGACCGAAGCCGTCATCTGGCTCTTCGTGATGGTCGCGGCAAAGGTGGCGCTGCTCGAGTGCTGCTACAGGTTCATTCGCACGCCCAGCGGGGACATCGATGTTTCAGTATGGCGCCGGCGTCTGATCATCGTCGAGGCCGTGAATGGGCTTGCGTGGGCGGCCTTCGTCTTCGTCGGCTTCAACGGGATCGAGAGCCTTTCGCAAGGGCACATCATTTCATCCAACGTCTTCGTGTTCACGGCGCTCGTCATCGTATTGGCCATTCGCGTGACCTTTGCGTCGGCGGTGATACCGCTCCTCTATGTCGGCACCATCCCGATGACGCTGGCGGTGGTCGCCCGCTTCGCCCTGCTCGGAGACGTGCTTTATCTCGCGCTGGCTGCGATGGCTGTCGGTGTGCACGCCTACCTCCTCCTCCTCGCCAACGGACTGAGGCGCACCTCGCTCGCGATGTTGGCGCTACGGGCCGAAAAGGATGATCTCATCGCCCGGCTCGAGGAGGCCCGGGCCATCTCCGACGAGGCGCGCCGGCGGGCGGAAGCCGCCAGTGCCGCGAAATCGCGCTTCCTCGCCACCATGAGCCATGAGCTGCGGACACCGCTCAATGCCATCCTTGGCTTCTCGGAGGTGATGAAATCCGAGGTCATGGGGCCGATGGAAAACCCCGATTTTTAACAATCCCCCAAC